>NZ_QSQO01000001.1:0-254853 GCF_003436775.1 Collinsella sp. TF11-5AC | reverse complement strand
TTCGGTCTTCCGGTACGACAAAGACTGCATTCCGGAGGCGTTTTGTAGGGGAAGTAATTCTGCGAAGGTTATGGCTCTTATCGCGTGCCGAAATGTCCGATAGTTTTGTTGAATAGTGTCGCGGCATCACTTCCTGCGGCATACTAAAGAAGCTGTACATGCTTCAGATTGGATTTTCATGTCTGAGATTTTTGAACCTAAGAACATCATCGTCACGGGCGGCTGCGGCTTCATCGGCAGCAATTTCGTCCACTATGTCGTGAACAACCACCCGGGCGTCCACGTCACCGTCCTGGACAAGCTGACCTACGCCGGCAACCCCGAGAACATCGCGGGCCTGCCCTCCGACCGCGTGGAGCTCGTCGTCGGCGACATCTGCGACGCCGAGCTGCTCGATGAGTTGGTGCCGGGCCACGACGCGATCGTCCACTACGCCGCCGAGAGCCACAACGACAACTCCATCGCGGACCCGGAGCCCTTCCTGCGCACCAACGTCGAGGGCACCTTCCGCCTGTTGGAGGCCGTGAGGAAGTACGGCATCCGCTACCACCACGTCTCCACCGACGAGGTCTACGGCGACCTGGCGCTCGACGACCCGGCGAAGTTCACCGAGGAGACGCCGTACCACCCGTCCTCGCCGTACTCGAGTACCAAGGCCAGCTCCGACATGCTCGTGCGCGCCTGGACCCGCACCTACGGCCTGCGCGCCACGATCTCCAACTGCTCCAACAACTACGGCCCCTACCAGCACGTGGAGAAGTTCATCCCCAGGCAGATCACGAACATCGTCGACGGCGTGCGCCCCAAGCTCTACGGTCGCGGCGAGAACGTCCGCGACTGGATCCACACCGAGGACCACTCCTCGGCCGTCTGGGACATCTTGACCCGCGGCCGCATGGGGGAGACCTACCTCATCGGGGCCGACGGGGAGAGGAACAACATCACGGTCCTGCGCATGATCCTGGAGGCGATGGGACGCGATCCCGAGGACTTCGACTGGGTCGCCGACCGCCCCGGCCACGACCGCCGCTACGCCATCGACTCCACCAAGCTCCAGCGCGAGCTGGGCTGGAGGCCGGCGCACACCGACTTCGCCGAGGGGCTCAAGCAGACCATCGACTGGTACGTGGCCAACGAGTCCTGGTGGCGCCCGGCCAAGGAGGCCACCGAGGCCCGCTACAGGGCGCAGGGGCAGTAGGCCCGGATTCCCGGACGTTTACCTTTTCGAGCGCCCCTCGCGGTGCCGCAGGGCATGGGGATGATCCTGCGGCACCGCGAGGGGCGCCCGCAACACGATTGGAATTAACCACATGGCTGACATCTCATTCGAGAAGGAACTTGCCGTCGCCGAGACCGGCATAGAGGGCCTCAAGGTCGTCGACCTCGCCGTCCACGGCGACTCGCGCGGCTGGTTCAAGGAGAACTGGCAGCGCGCCAAGATGACCGAACTCGGCATCCCGGACCTCCGCGTCGTCCAGAACAACGTCTCCTACAACGACAGCCGCGGCGTCACCCGCGGCATCCACGCGGAGCCCTGGGACAAGTTCATCTCCGTCGCGCGCGGCTCTGTCTTCGGCGCCTGGGTGGACCTGCGCGAGGGCAGCGAGACCTTCGGCAGGGTGTTCACCTGCACGCTCGACCCGTCCAGGGCCATCTACGTCCCGCGCGGCGTGGGCAACTCCTTCCAGGCCCTGGAGGACGGCACCGCCTACACCTACCTGGTGGACGCCCACTGGTCGCTGGAGCTGAAGAAGACCTACACCTTCGTGAACCTCGCCGACCCCGAGCTCGCCATCGAGTGGCCGATCCCGCTGGACCAGGCCACCGTCTCCGAGGCCGACCTCAACCACCCGATGCTGAGGGACGTCATCCCGATGGCGCCGAAGCGCACCCTCGTCACCGGCTGCAACGGCCAGCTGGGCCATGCGGTGCGAAAGCTCGCCGAGGAGCGCGGCGTGGCGAAGGACTTCGACTTCTGCGACATCGACACCTTCGACATGTCCGACCCGGACGCCTACTCCGAATACGACTGGTCGCTCTACGGCACCGTCATCAACTGCGGCGCCTACACGGCCGTGGATAAGGCGGAGGCCCCCGAGGGCCGCGTGACCGCCTGGAAGGCCAACGCGACGGGGCCGGCCCTGCTCGCCCGCACCTGCGCCGGGCACGGCATCACGCTCGTCCACGTGTCCTCCGACTACGTCTTCGACGGCACCGCCGAGGTCCATACGGAGGACGAGCCGTTCTCCCCGCTGTCCGTCTACGGCCAGACCAAGGCCGCCGGCGACATCGCCGTGGCCGGCTGCCCGCGCCACTACATCATGCGCAGCTCCTGGGTCATCGGCGAGGGCCGCAACTTCGTCAAGACCATGAAGGGGCTGTCCGACCGCGTCGCCGACCCCGAGGACAATCTCGCGCAGGTCACGGTCGTGGACGACCAGCTGGGCCGCCTGACCTTCACGCGCGACATGGCCGAGGCCATCTTCCACGTGCTGGGCTCGCACGCCCCCTACGGCACCTACGACTGCACCGGATCCGGCGCGGTGAAGTCCTGGGCGGACATCGCCCGCGCCGTCTTCGAGGCCGCCAACGGCAACGGGGAGAACGTGGTCCCGGTCAGCACCGCCGACTACTACGCGAACGCCTCGGACCCCATCGCCCCGCGCCCGGTCCACTCCGCGCTCGACCTCTCGAAGCTCGAGGCCGCGGGCTTCCACATGCCCGACTGGGAGGAAGAGCTGGGGGAGTACATCAAGACGCTCTAGCCGCTATTAACTTTTCGAGAGTAAAAGCCGCCGTTCTTTAACGGCGGCTTTTCTTGTTGGTGGCTATCTGCGCAGTGGTGCCAATAGTATTTTGCGGAAGATCTACCTCTCGCTTGGCATGGAAGTAGGGTGGCCGGGCTGGTCGTCGTAGGCGTATTTGCTGTACACGTTGACCTCCCACTGCTTTTTTTCGACCTTTGCTACAGAATCTAGGATGAAGCCGGTCGCAAGGCTCAGGCCGCACAGGAACATAAACGAGGCGGCGAGCACAGCGGTGGGGAAGCGCGGGACGAGGCCGGTCTGGAAATATTCGACAACGATGGGCATGCCCAGGGCGAGGCCGAATACCGCGAACAGAAGCGCAACGAGGCTGAAGAACTTCAGCGGGCGGTAGTCCTTGAACAGCGTGCCGATCATCGCAACGACTTTAATGCCGTCGCTCACGGTGTTGAGTTTGGACTCGGAACCCTCGGGACGGTCGCGGTACTCGATGGGCACATCTTTGATGCGCCAGCGGTGGTCGACGGCGTGGATCGAGAGCTCGGTTTCGATCTGGAAGCCCTCGGAAAGCACTGGGAAGGTTTTAACGAACGGGCGGCTCATGGCGCGGTAGCCTGTCATGACGTCATCGAAGCTGTAGCCATAGATCCACTTGATCATGGCGCGGACCAGATTATTGCCAAAGCCGTGGAAGGCACGCTTGTTCTCCTCGGCGTAGGTGCCGTTGGAAAGGCGATCGCCTACGGTCATGTCGGCCGTGCCGTTAAGGATGGGCTCGCAGAGGGCCTTGGCCGCCTCGGCGGGGTAGGTGTCGTCTCCGTCGACCATCAGGTAGCAATCGGCGTCGATATCGCGAAACATCTGGCGGCACACGTTGCCCTTTCCCTGACGGGGCTCAAAGCGGACTGTGGCGCCGTGCTCGGTGGCAATGCGTGAGGTATCGTCCGACGAGTTGTTGTCATAGACATAGACCGTCGCCTGCGGAAGCTCGCGGTGAAAGTCGTCGATGACTTTGCCGATCGTGAGCGCTTCGTTGTAGCAAGGGATGATGACGGCGATGGATTCAGAATTCACTTAATGCTCCTTATACATTCAATCCTAGAAAGTATAGCCGTTTGGGCCTGGCATCCTAAGATGTGGGTTAGTTCTCCAGTTTTGTTGCGCGAATCGTTTGCATGGCCGTCGGGTCTATACTGTTCGTTTGTCAACGATTACGAGTAAAGGAGTTGCATCCGTGTCGGATCAGACAAAGCAACAAGAAGCTCGCAGTCTGCCTGCGACGTTTGCTAAGAACGAATTTGAGAAGGACGCGTTTATCCTTCGTCAGCTGGTTACCAAGGATTTTAAGATCAAGTATCGCCGTAGCGTTCTGGGCGTCGCATGGTCGGTGCTCAACCCGCTGCTGATGATGATCGTCATGGCCATCGTGTTCTCGACGATTTTTGGCCAGGGCCGCAATGGCTCAATGACGCCCGAGATGTACCCGCTGTACTTGATCGTGGGTAACGTTACCTTTGCCGTCATGTCCGAGTCTACGAACCAGGCCCTGACGTCGATCGTGGGTGCTGCCCCTCTGCTCAAGAAGGTTAAGGTGCACCGCTGGGTCTTCCCGGTGCAGAAGGTGCTCTTCTCGCTGGTCAACTTTACCTTCTCGCTGGTCGCCGTCGCCATCGTTATGCTGTGGTTCCGCGTTATGCCTTCTTGGCATTTGATTCTGCTGCCGGTTTGCCTGCTGCTGCTTATGTGCTTCTGCATGGGCCTGGGCATGATGCTCTCTGCCCTTACGGTCTTTTTCCGCGACGTTATGCATCTGTGGAGCGTCGTCATTACGGCGTGGACTTATATTACGCCCATCTTCTGGACGACTGACTATATTGCGCAAATGCCGCATCTCGTGCGTATCTTGATGTATGCGAACCCCATGTATAACTACCTGCAGTTTATGCGCGATATCTTCTTGTTCCAGACCACGCCCTCGCTTTTGACGTTTGGTATGTGCGTCGCTTGGGCGGTCCTTGCGCTTGTCATTGGCTACACCGTGTTCCATAAGTCCGAGCGCAAGTTTATCCTCTACATCTAAGGAGTGCTGTGATGACTGAATCTGTTGTTGATTACAGCGAGCAGCCTCTGGCTGTCGAGGTCGACGACGTCACCATGATCTTTAACATGGCGTCCGAGTCGCTGACCAACCTCAAGGAGTACTTCATTAAGCTTGCCAAGCACGAGCTGTTCTTTGAGGAGTTTAGGGCACTTAAGCACATCTCGTTCGATATTCATCGCGGCGAAGTTGTCGGTCTGGTTGGCACCAATGGTTCCGGTAAGTCTACGATGCTCAAGATTATCGCTGGCGTGCTTGAGCCTAGCGAGGGCAGCGTTAAGGTCCATGGCAACATCGCACCGCTGATTGAGCTCGGCGCCGGCTTTGATCCTGAGCTGACGGCCCGCGAGAACATCTATCTGAATGGCGCCCTGCTCGGCTATACCAAGGAGTTCATCGACGCCAACTTTGACGGCATAATCGAGTTCGCTGAGCTGCAGAACTTTGTCGACATGCCGCTTAAGAACTTCTCCTCGGGCATGGTTGCGCGTATCGCCTTTGCAATCGCGACGATTACCGAGCCCGATATTTTGATCGTTGACGAGACGCTGTCCGTCGGTGACGTGTTCTTCCAGCAGAAGTGCGAGGACCGTATCCAGCACTTTATCCAGAGCGGCGACGTGACGGTTCTGTTCGTTTCGCACTCCATGGAGCAGGTTGAGCGCATCTGCCAGCGTGCCGTTTGGATCGAGAAGGGTGACCTTCGCATGGACGGCCCGGTCGATGAGGTCTGTAAGGCGTACCGCGAGCAGTTCAACTAGGTTATAATTACTTGCGCCTGACAGGCTTGCGCTTGCTTGGGCGTGCGGTTATATGCTCCATTAGCTCAGTTGGATAGAGCAGGGGACTTCTAATCCCAAGGTCGACGGTTCGAATCCGCCATGGAGCACCAGAGAGTTTTTGAAGACCCGGTTTAATGCCGGGTCTTTGCTATTTGGGCGCATGGGCATGCTATTGTTTAAACACAGACCCCAAGACATGGCGATGACTTGCGGCCATATTTGTTAATTTGGACTGTGGCGCGCTTTCATCGTCACAGAAAGATGCCCGGTGCAGCGTTCGCGCTGCACCGGGCATTCTGTTTGCTTATGATGGCTAGCTAATGCACCTTTGTCTCTACGCCTCCGTCGGCTCCACGCCTAGCTCGTTGCGGACGAGATCGAAGGCTGCGGCGATGGCCTTGTCCATGTCGTAGTATTTGTAGCCGCCCAGGCGACCGGCGAAGATCACGTCGCCTTCCTGTGCCGCTAGCTCCTCGTACTGCTTGTAGAGGGCCTCGTTCTTGGCGTCGTTGATGGGGTAGTAGGGCTCGTCGCCGGGCTTCCAGTCCGCCGGGTACTCGCGCGTGATGACGGTCTTGTCCTGCGTGCCGAACTCGAAGTGCTTGTGCTCGATGATGCGGGTGTAGGGGACCTCGCGCTCGGTGTAGTTGACCACGGCCACGCCCTGGTGGTCCTGCTCGTCGAGCGTCACGGTCTCAAAGCGCAGGCTGCGGTACTCCAGCGTGCCCAGCTTAAAGTCGTAGAACGCGTCGATGGGGCCGCAGTAGATCGTCTTGGCGGCGATATCGGGCTCGGCGGCGATCAGCTCCTTGTACTCCACGCCGCAGCGCACCTCGACGCCCTCGAGCATGTTGGCGACCATCTTGGTGTAGCCGCCCATGGGGATGCCCTGGTAGCGGTCGTTGAAGTAGTTGTTGTCGTAGGTGAAGCGGCAGGGGAGGCGCTTGATGATGCTCGCGGGCAGGTCGCGGCAGTCGCGGCCCCACTGCTTCTCGGTGTAGCCCTTCACGAGCGTCTCGAAGATGTCGCGGCCGACGAGCGACAGCGCCTGCTCCTCGAGGTTCTGCGGCTCGCCGATGTTCTCGGCGGCCACCTGCTCGGCGATCTTGGCCTTGGCATCGGCCGGCGCGACGACGCCCGGCCACATCTTGGCGAAGGTGTTCATGTTGAAGGGCATGTTGTACATGTCGCCATGGAAGTTGGCTACCGGCGAGTTGACGTAGTTGTTGAACTCGGCGAAGCGGTTGACGTAGTCCCAGACGTCCCTCATGGAGGTGTGGAAGATATGCGCGCCGTAGCGGTGGACCTGGATGCCCTCGACGTCCTCGGTGTAGACGTTGCCGGCGATGTGGTCGCGGCGATCGATGACCAGGACCGACTTGCCGGCGCGCCTGGCGGCATTGGCAAAGACGGCGCCAGAGAGGCCGGCGCCGACGACGAGGTAATCGTACTGGGACATGGATGTGCTCCTTTGTATGTAATCAAACAGTTACTTAAGATTTGGGACAAATAAACCTGATAATTCTTTTCCAAGGATTAGTGTACCAGGCGTGTTGTAGGCTTTCTTTCAGCGGCTTCAGCTCATGTGCATAGCCCCGGTTTCTAGATGATTTAAAGAATCTGCTAATTCGTCTTCAAACACTCCGGTAAGACTTTCGATACGGCATTCATTGCCTGCGGCTTTAGGTACTGCTCGTTGAGTCGCGCCTTTTTGTAAGCGTAGCGAGTGTCTGCTGAGTATTTGACCAGCACATCGGTGAAGAACCGCTCCCAGCTTAAATAATCGCGACTTTCGATATAGCTTGAGGGGTCCTCGAGGATTTTGGGAATGTCGCTGCTGGGTATGAGCTCGGAGCGCAGGAGTGTCCACTCAAACGATTCCGGGAGGAATAGGCGAACGTTCTTGTAAACGCGCTGTCCGAGCACTTTTTCGATGTAGGGACCAAACGCTGCGCCGTCTCCTATGGCAAGAACGTTTTGCTCGGGGCATTCGTGAATCGTACGTTTTAGATTCGCAACGCCGGTGGCCGTATAGCAGGGGATTCCGAGCCGTTTGCAAAGAGCGTTGTAAAACTGATAACCAGACTTGCTGTCCTCCACAACCACGGCATCGGGTATTTCGAATCCAACATTTAGGTCCTGATATAGCATGCTTGCCGTGTGGCTGTATATCGGTTTTGTTACCGAGTAGAAGCGTTTATCGCTCTTTCGGCCATTGATTGTTTTACTCGTGGTGTTTACCAGCTTTAGGATTTCGTCGACACTGTAGGGGAGTTCGCTGGCGTCTCGACGAGATATCAGGACAAAATAGTTGGATGAGCCGTTTACGGCTTTGGCGAAGTCCTTTGAGTAGATAAACTCGTTGCCCTCATCTAGAAAGACGATTGAATCTTCGATGATCGACAGCTCGCGCTCCCAGCGTCTGCCGGAAAGCGTTTCGCAAGGCACGTCGGAGCTAAGTGCAACGCCGCTTTCCGGTCCTCGGTCGTTGTAGTCGCGAATCATCGAGATGAGCGTCGTTTTGCCCGTGCCGCTGTTGCCACGGATGAAGGAAATATTGCGTTTAAAGGTGAGCGTGTATTTGACTTTTGCGCGCTCCACGACAACAGTGTGTGTTCCCTTCATTACTCATCAACATCCAAAAAGTCATTCGTGGCGCCGACAAACTCCTGCATGTTTCTAACGATGCGGCCATCGTTATTAATGCGAATCTCAAAATGCCTCCAGGGGAATTTCATGATGTGGTAAAGGGTTACCAGCACATCCTGTTCTTTGCCAATTTTGAGCAGCCAGCGGGCGCAGTTATCTCCGCAAGTGGATGCATTGAACACCATGTTTGGGAGATTGCGCACCAGAAGTAGCGTTTTAACGCCGCCGGAAAGCTCGAGGGGCGTAATCGAACCGAGCTGTTTGCTGATGATGTTGTGGGGGCCGATGAGCTCTGAACCGTCAACGCCTTTAATCATCTGCGCTGCCATAGGGTCCTCGAACCAGGAATCCAGGTATGAGTTCCTAAAATAGGTTTCGGTATCGTAGATGGAACGGGGGTAATCTCCCAGATGGATGCTTAACATGAGCGTCTCCAGACGTTTTGTGACTGCAACGATTATATGCCAGTAATAAAGTGCCGCCAGTAGTGAGGTTGCTGCTGGCGGCACTGGCATTATTGGCGTGCGAATCGCGTTGATGGATTTGCTCGCGAGGCTACTTTTCGAGACGCTCTTTCAGCAGCTCTAACGCGTGAGCGTAGCCTTGGAGGCCTTCGCCGGTGATGGTGGCGAAGCAGGCCAGGCGGGCGTAGCTCACCTGACGGAAGTCCTCGCGGGTCTCGACGGCGCTGATGTGGACCTCGACGGCAGGGATGGCGACGGCCTTGAGGGCGTCGAGGATCGCGACGCTCGTGTGCGTGTATGCCGCCGGGTTGATGACGATGCCGTCGACCTTGCCGTAGGCCTCCTGGATCTTGTCGACGATGCTGCCCTCGTGGTTAGACTGGAAGACCTCGACCTCGTTAAAGCCCTGTGCGGCACCTGCCTCCTGGCAGATCTGCACTAAGCGGTCGTAGTTGTCGCTGCCATAGATGCCCGGCTCGCGAATGCCGAGCATGTTGAGGTTGGGGCCGTTGATGACGAGTGCTTTCATGGATGTTTCCTTTGCGGTTGGAAAACCACCACAAAGGTGCTTGTCCCCTTTGTGGTGGTTTTGGTTAGAGAGCGGGTGGGAGGGTGTCGAGGAGGGCTTGGGCGGTGTTGGCGGCGCAGTCGCGTGAGTCGATGATGTAGTCGGCCCAAGCGCGGTAGCGCGGCATGCGCTGCTCGGCGAGCTTGTCGATGCCATCGCGCGCCGTGATGGGGCGGCCCTTGTGGGCGAGCTCGTCGAGCTTGCGGTTGAGCATCACGATCTGGCTGTTCTGGTGCAGCAGCGGATAGTTCTCGTCGCGCGTGACCACGCCGCCACCCGTGGAAAGCACCAGGCCGCTGCGCTTGGAGATGTCGGCCAGCGCCGCCGTCTCCTGCTCGCGGAAGGCCGCCTCGCCGCGCTCGACGATAAAGTCGGCGCAGGGCATGCCCAGGCGCTCCTCGAGGGCGCGGTCCAGGTCGATGTGCTCGCGACCCGTGAGCAGGGCAATCTGCTCACCTACGCGGGTCTTGCCCGAGCCCGGCATGCCGATCAGCGCGATGTTCTGTTCGCGGCAGTACAGACGCTCCGTTACGTCCAGGATGCGCTCGTGCGGGGTAATCTGGCCGGTATAGCGCTCGACAGCCTGTGCCGCCTGGGCCACGAGCATCAGCAGGCCGCCGATGCAAGGGATACCGCAGCGCTCGGCCTCGAGCATCATGCCCGTGCGGGCGGGGTTGTAGACGATGTCAATGATGCCCTCGAGCGCATTAAGTCCTTCGAGCGTGCAGGGGGCATCGGGACAGTGGGGGAACATGCCGGCGGGCGTGCAGTTGACGAGCAGGGCGGCGTCGGACTGCTGCGCGATGTTGCCGTAGTTGACTTCGCTCGTGCGGCCGACCGGCACGACGATGGCGCCCAGGTCGCCGAGCACCATGCTGGCAGTGGTGCCGGCGCCACCGGTGGCACCGAGCACGAGGGCCTTCTTGCCGGCAACCTCGACGCCCAGCTCCTCGACCAGGCATTGGAAGCCAAAGTAGTCGGTGTTGTCGCCGCGCAGGCGGCTGTCGGGCAGGCGCGTGATGGTGTTGACGTTTCCCATACGCTCGGCGAGTGGACTCAGCTCGTCCAGGTATTCCATGACGGCGCGCTTGTAGGGGATGGTCACGTTGGTGCCCTCCCATTCGTCACCCGTCATAAAAGCCTGGAGGTCCTCGGGCTCGCGCTCAAATCGTACGTACTCGAGCCCCGCGAGCTCCTTGTAGATGGTCGGGGTGTAGCTGTGGCCCAGCACGCGGCCCAGCACTCCGTAGGGGCGGGTTGCGGCGACATCGGTCATCTAGAGCACCTCCGTGTAACTGCCAAAGTAGGTGAAGCTCTCGCACACGTCGTCGATGGAATCGAGCAGGTCATCGAGGGCCTTGCTGCCAAAGGGGCAGTCCAGGTCAAAGTAGAACATAAACTCAAAGTCGTGCCCGGGGATGGGGCGGCTCTCGAGCTTGATGAGGTTGATATTGAGCGCGTAGAAGCGCTCGAGTACGCGATAGAGTGCGCCCGGCTCGTTGGCCGTGGTAATCATGAGCGAGGCGCGGTTGGCGCCGGGGTAGACGCGTGGCTCGCGGCTGATGACGACAAAGCGCGTGTAGTTGTTGTCCGAGTCCTGGATGTTGGGCTCCAGTACCTCCAGGCCGTAGAGTGCGGCGCAGCTGCGCGATGCGATCGCGGCAACATCGGTGCGTTCGGAGCTGGCGACCATCTCGGCCGACATGGCCGTGTTGGGGTACTTGGTGGCGTGCAGGTCGTGCGCCTCGATAAAGCCGGCGCATTGGGCAATGGCCTGGCCGTGGCTGTAGACCTCGTGCACGTCCGCAAGCTTGGCGCCGGGCTTGACGAGCAAGTTGTGGTCGATTTTGAGGCGCAGCGAGCGCACGATATGGAAGTCGAACTGGGCGAGCAGGTCGTAGACGGCGTTAACCGAGCCGGCGGTGGAGTTCTCGATGGGCAGCACGCCAAACTCGCAGAAGCCGTCGCGCACGGCGCGCATGACGCCCTCGAAGGTCTCGAAGAACGCGATGTCGGGCACGTCGAAGAGTTTGCACGCGGCGATTTGACTGTAAGCGCCCTCAACACCCTGGCAGGCGACGGTGGCCGTCTGGGGGAAGGGCGTATCGAAGGCCTCGGTCGTGGCGTGTGCCCTTTGCGAGACCGTGATGCCCTTGAGCTCGTTGATATAGCGCTGCTGCTCGGCCTTGCTCATGCTCATGAGGAGACGGAACAGGGTGATGGTCTGCGCCTCGTAGCGCTCGGGCGCGCGGCTGGCGAGGTTGTTGAGCTTGGAGCGCTCACGGGCGGGGTCGAAGACGGCCTTGCCCATCTCGATTTTTGACTTGGCGACCTCGGTGGCAATGTCCATGCGCTCGACAAAGCTGTTGAGGAGCGTGGTGTCGATGGCATCGATGGCCTGGCGGATGTCAGCAAGGTCCATGGAGACCCCTTTCACGTGTCGGGGGATGTTGAGGGGTGGGTAGTTAGCGCTGGGCGGCGTCTTCGAGGAGGGCGTCCCAGATGGCAAGGGCGGCGGCTGCCTCGGCTACGGGGACAGCTCGGGGGACGATGCAGGGATCGTGGCGGCCGTGGACCGAGAGCTCGGCATTTTCCATAGCGTCCATGTCCACCGTCTGCTGCTCGCGGCCAATGGAGGGCGTCGGCTTTACGGCCATGCGCCACATGACGGGCGCGCCGGTCGAAATACCGCCCAGGATGCCGCCGGCGTTGTTGGACTCGACCTCGATCTCGCCGGTCTCGGCATCGATGCGATACGGATCATTGTTCTCGCTGCCGCGCATGGCGGCCACGGCAAAGCCCATGCCAAACTCCACGCCCTTTACGGCGGGAATGCCAAACGCGATCTGCGCGATGCGGTTCTCGATGCCGTCGAACATGGGGTCGCCGATGCCCGCGGGAAGCCCATAAATGCCGCACTCCACGATGCCGCCGATGCTGTCGAGTTCGTCGCGTGCGGCTAGGATCTCCTCGCGCATGCGGCCGGCTGCGGCGGCGTCAATGCAAGGAAGATCGTTCGTTTGGATCGCTTTGCGGTCGGCCTCGCGATAGACCATATCGTCCATCGGCAGGTCGGAGATACCGCCGATCTGCGCGACGTGCGCCATTACTTTAATGCCGCGGGCCTCGAGTGCCTGCAGCGCAATGCCGCCGGCGATGCACAGGGGTGCCGTTAGGCGGCCGGAGAAGTGCCCGCCACCGGCGACATCGTGCATGTTGTGATACTTCACGCGCGCAGGGAAGTCCGCATGTCCGGGGCGGGGCTTGCGGCGCAGCTCGGAGTAATCCTTGGAGCGCGTGTTGGTGTTCTCGATAATCGCGGCGATGGGCGCGCCGGTGGTATGTCCATCGACCACACCGGCGATGATGTGGGCGGCGTCGGCCTCGCGGCGTTTGGTCGCGGTCTCGTCGCGACCGGGGGCACGACGGTCAAGGAAGGCCTGCAGCCGCCCCTGGTCAACAGCGATGCCCGCCGGAATGCCATCGAGGGAGCAGCCGATGGCGGGGGAGTGCGACTGGCCGAAGATGCTTAAGTGCAAGACGTTGCCAAAGGTCGAGGACATGCTATTCCTCCTCGAGTGTGACCTTGCCGCCCAGCAGGCGGTAGTGGTCGAAGAAATCGGGATAGGACTTGTTGACGGCCTCGGCGCCGTGGATCACGACCTCGCCGGTGGCGCGGCTCGCGGCGATCGCGGCCATCATGGCGATGCGATGGTCGTTGTGCGAATCGACTTCGCCGCCGGTGAAGGCATCGACACCCTTGATGATGAGGTCATCGCTGGCAATGCGCACCTGCGCGCCCAGCGCGGTGAGCTCGCGGGTGGTCGTGACCAGGCGGTCGGATTCCTTGATGCGCAGACGGGCGCAATCGTGGATAAAGGTGCGGCCCTGCGCCAGCGAGGCTACGGCCGAGATGACGGGCACCAGGTCAGGAATGTCGTGGGCGCTCATCTCAAAGCCGGCGAGCTTGTCGGACTTCACGGTGGCGGCGTTGGTGGAGCGCACGATGCGGGCGCCAAAGCGCGAAAGCGCGGCGAGCACGTTTCGGTCGCCCTGCGCGGAGCTCAGGGATACGCCCTCCACGGTGATGGGGTCGGCGCCGATAGCGCCGGCGCACAGCCAAAAGGCGGCGTTGGACCAGTCGCCCTCGACGGCTACGCTGCCGGGCGTGCGGTACGAGCCGCTGCTCACGCGGAAGTTCGTGACTTCGGGCTGGCCGTCCTTGGCCGGAATACGCTCGACGTTGACCTCGACGCCAAAGGCCTTCATGGCCTGGATCGTCAGGTTGATGTAGGGACGGCTCTCAATGAGGCCGGTTACCTGCACGCAGGAGGGCTGGGCCAGCAGCGGGGCTGCCAGCAGCAGGCCGGAGATATACTGCGAGCTCACGTTGCCCGGAAGCACAAAGGTGCCCGGGCGCATGCGTCCGCTCGTCTTGAGCGGAAAACCGCCCAGACCCTGTAGGTCGCAGCCGGCGGCGATGATCTCGTCCGAGAGCGGGGAGAGCGGGCGGGCGCCCAGGCGGCCCTGGCCTACGAAGGTGGCATCCGCACCCAGCGCGCAGGCGACAGGCAGCATAAAGCGGAGCGTGGATCCACTTTCGCCGCAGTCAAGCGTGCCGCCGGCAAGGGCCTTGAGCAGGCCAAACTCAACACTCTTCATGGTGGGGTGGACCTGGAAGCCGTCCTCGACGGTCTCGATGCGAGCACCCAGGGCCGTAAGGCAACGCACCGTAGCCTCGATGTCGGCGCAGGTGGTATTGCAGGTGACGTGTGTCTCGCCGTTGGCAAGCGCAGCGCAGATGATGAGGCGATGCGCCATCGACTTGGACGCGATGGCGGGAACGGTGCCCTTGAGCGGGGACGGGGTGATGCGGGCTAGCATGCGGAAGCGTCTCCCTTCTGGCCGAGGCCCTCGGCAATTAAATCGTGGAAGGTGGAAAGCGGCGTGCGGTCGATGCTGCAACGGCCAATGCCGTGCGGAATTACCAGGTCAATCGTGTCACCGGCGCGCTTTTTATCGTGCAGTGCTTCGGCAAAGACGGCGTCGGCCGAAAGCTCGCAGCGGGTCTTGAGACCGTGGCGTGCGCAGAGCTCCTCGATGCGGCCCGGCAGCTCGGCGTCGCAGATGCCGTGCAGGGCCGCGGCGCGCGTGATGATGCCCATGCCGATTGAAACGCAGTTGCCGTGTCCGAGCTCAAAGTGCTCGCAGGCCTCGACGGCATGCCCGGCGCTATGTCCAAAATTGAGGAGCTTACGCTGGTTGGTTTCGCGCTCGTCGGCGACGACCACGGCGCGCTTGATGTCGATATTGCGGGCGATGATGAGCGCTACGCGGGCCACATCGCGGTTGAGCAGCTCCAGCGTGAGCGGGGTCTTCTCCAGTTCGGCGAAAAGCTCCGGGTCGGCGATCACGGCGTGCTTGACGACCTCGCCGCAGCCATCGGCGAACTGCTCGGGCGTGAGGGTGGCCAGGCACCCCACGTCGGCGATAACCACGCTCGGCTGCCAAAAGGCGCCGGCCAGGTTCTTGCCGGCAGCCAGGTCTATGGCGGTCTTGCCGCCCACCGACGAATCCACCATGGCGAGCAGGCTCGTCGGGATCTGCACAAACTTGCAGCCGCGCATGTAGGTGGCGGCCACAAAGCCCGCCATGTCGCCCACGACACCGCCGCCGAGTGCCACGATCACGTCGGAGCGCGAAAGCTCGCGCTCGGCCACAAACTCCAAAATGGCAACGTAGGTCTCAGCGCGCTTATGGGCCTCGCCGGCCTCGAAGGTGCAGATGCTCACCTCGTAGCCTGACGCCTCCAGGCTCTGCTTAACGGGCATCTGGTAGAGCGGGCCCACGTTGGTGTCCGTCACGATGACGGCCTTGGTGCCGCCGGCGGTGGCGCGCACGAGCGGCCCCGCCTGCTCCAGCAAAAACGTGCCAACATGCACCTGGTAGGGGCGTGCAGTGTCGATATCGATGGTAATCGCCATAAGCTTCGGTCCTTTCGACCTGGCGTGGTGGGTGGTCTAGTGGGAGGCCTCGTCGTCGAGTGCGCGCTTAATGCGGTCGCCCTCGGCAAGGAGATTCTCCAGATAGCGCTGGTCGCGGTCCTTGAGCGCGCGGCTGTAGGCGCCAAGCGATTCGATCAGATGGTCGATCTCGAAGGCGAGCGCGTCGGCGTCGTCGATCATGAGCTCGGACCACATTTGCGGGTTGAGGTGCGCCACGCGGGTGAGATCGCGGTAGCTACCGGCCGAAAAGCCGTGGTGGACCTGAGCGGTCGGGCTCTTAACATAGGCGTTGGAGACGACGTGCGCGAGCTGGCTCGTAAAGGCGATGACGCGGTCGTGCTCGGCGGCGCTGGTCACGCTGAACTTGCCAAAGCCCAAGGGGCGTACCATCTCGCGCACCTGGCCCAAAAGCTCCAGTTTGAGCGCATCGTCCACCGCGGGCGGTACGAGCACGAGCGGGGCGCCCTGGAACAGGTCGGCGCGGGAGTGCGCATAGCCCGAGTACTGCGTGCCCGCCATGGGGTGCGCGCCCACAAAGTAAAAGCCGTGCTCGCGGGCTAGCTCAAAGGCGCGCTCGCACACGATGCCCTTGACGCCCACCGTGTCGATCACCACGGGGCCCATGATGGCCTCGGTGTCGGTGGCGTCGGCGAGCGCCTGGGCGTGCGCCTCGAGCCACTCGATGCATGCCTCGGGATAGCAGGCAAGGACGATGATGTCGCATTCGCCGAGCGTCTTGTCGTTAAGCTCTCCGGCGACAGTGCCCATGCTGGCGGCCGTCATGACATCGTCATCGGGGTCCCAGGCCAGCACGCGGACGCCCGCCTGCGCATAGCCGCGGGCAAAGCTGCCGCCGATGAGGCCCAGGCCGACGATGCCGGCGCACTTGGGGCCGCCCTGGTTAACGCGCGCGTTTCTCACTGTACCCATGGGCTACTCCATGGTCTCATGGCAGACAACCTCGCGAATGGCTCGGATGCGGCGCATGGTGTCGTCGAACTGATCGGGGGTGAGGGCCTGAGCGCCGTCGGACCATGCGCGGCTGGGCTCGTCGTGGACCTCGATCTCTAGGCCGTTGGCACCGCAGGCGGTCGCGGCGAGCGCCATGGGCTCAACGTAGCGGGTGTAGCCGGTGGCGTGGCTGGGGTCGGCGACGACGGGCAGGTGCGACAGGTGGTGCAGCACCGGCACGGCATTGAGGTCGAAGGTGTTGCGGGTGCGGGTCTCGAAGGTGCGGATGCCGCGCTCGCACAGGATGACGTTGTCGTTGCCCTCGCTCATGATGTACTCGGCGGCCATGAGCAGCTCATCGATCGTGCCGGACATGCCGCGCTTAAGCAAGATCGGAGTCTTGGTCTTGCCGACCTCTTTGAGCAGAGGGAAGTTCTGGGCGTTGCGGGCGCCGATCTGCATGACGTCGATCTTCTTGTCCAGGAAGGCCTGCACGTCGCGCGGGTCCATGATCTCGGTGACGATCGGCATGTCGAGCTCGGCAGACGCCTCGCACAGCAGGTCCAGACCGGCGGGGCCCATGCCCTGGTAGGCGTACGGGGAAGTGCGGGGCTTGTAGGCACCGCCGCGCAGCATCGTGGCACCGGCGGCCTTCACGCGGCGGGCGATGCGGATGAGGTTCTCGCCCTCGACGGAGCACGGGCCGGCGATGACCTGGAACTGATCGCCGCCGATCTTGACGCCGTGGCCGCAGTCGATGACGGAGTCCTCGGGGTGGAACTTGCGGTTGGCGCGCTTGAACGGCTCGGAGACGCGCTGCACGCGCTCGACGACGTCCATGGACTCGAGCAGGAACGGGTCGATCTTGGTCGTATCGCCCACCAGGCCGATGATCGTCTCGTTCTCGCCGCGCGAGACGTCGGTCTTCAGGCCCTTTTTTTCAATCCAGCTGACGATATGGCTGACGGCCTCGTCGCTGGCGCTCTGCTTTAAAATTGCAATCATGGTGTGCCTCTCACCTCGATGGATAACCCTTGTAAAAACGGCCCGCATCGCGAGCCGTGTATATATGGTGCATGAGAGTTTATACTATCTGATTCGCTTTTGCCTTCTAAAGTGGGCCGTTGCGCCGCGTCTTCCTCGGAATTGCAAAGCTTTTTCTTTTATTTTGATAGCCCGTGGCGCACTTGGGTATAATGCCTACCGTTCGCCCTATTAGCTCAGAGGATTAGAGCGTCTGCCTCCGGAGCAGAAGGCCGTTGGTTCGAATCCAACATGGGGCACCATCGAACGTGAGACCGTCCGAACCTCGCATGGTCCGGGCGGTTTTTCTTATACCGACGCGACGTGATGGGACGTGGTATGGCAGCAACGGATATCGAGCGCGGACTCTCGACCGCCGAGGTCGAGGAGCGCATCGCCGCCGGTAAGATCAACCGCAACATGGAGCTCAAGACCAAGTCGGTCAAAGAGCTCATCATTGAGAACCTCTGCACGTTGTTCAATTTGATCAACGTGATCTTGGCTTTCCTGGTCATTTTGACCGGTTCGTTTAAGAATCTGACGTTCCTGTTCGTGGTGTTCCTCAATACCGCTATTGGCGTCATTCAGTCCATGCGTTCCAAGAAGATGGTCGATAAGCTTACGCTGCTAACCTCCAAGAAGGCCATCGCGGTGCGCGACGGCGCTGAGGTGGAGCTCGACCTGGACCAGATCGTGCTCGACGACATTATCCGCTTGGGGCGCGGTGACCAGATTCCCGCCGACGCCGTGGTGGTTTCGGGCGAGGCGCTCGTGAACGAGAGCTTGCTGACGGGCGAGAGCGACCTTATTAAGAAGCAGCCCGGCTCCGAGCTCATGAGCGGTAGCTTTATCGACTCAGGTCTGCTGCGCGCCCGCGTGATCCATGTCGGCGCCGACAACTACGTGGCCAAAATTAATAACGAGGCCAAGTACGTCAAAAAGGTCAATTCCGAGATCATGAACGCGCTTAACGCCATCGTGCGCTTTGCGAGCATCATCATGATCCCGCTCGGTTTGGCGTTGTTTGCCTCGAGTGTGAGCGAGCTGTGGGATGCCGCGGGAACCCCGGGCGATAGCGCGCTTTCCTGGTGCTTCTCCGAGCTGCTGGCCGGCCGCGTGCCTTCGTCGGCGCTGCTGTCCACGGTGGGCGCCCTGCTGGGCATGATTCCGCAGGGCCTGGTGCTGCTGACCTCGTCGGTGCTCGCCATCGCCACGGTGCGCCTGGCCCGCCGCAAGGTTCTGGCGCAGCAGCTCTACTGCATCGAGACGCTCGCTCGCGTCGACGTACTGTGCCTGGACAAGACGGGCACCATCACGTCGGGTCGCATGGAGGTCGAGGGTACCTATCCGCTGCCGGTTGAGGGCGTTGCCTTGGGCGTGGGGGAGAACGAGGCGGCTGTTCCCGTCGATACCACGGTGCTCGATTTTGCCCTTGCTAACGTCGCGCGTGCGACTTCGGCCGATGCCAACGAGACCTGCCAGGCGCTGCTCAACTATTACGCCGATCGCCCGGTCGAGGTGTCTGAGCCGCTGTCGGTCATTCCGTTCTCGTCGTCTAAAAAATGGAGTGGCGCTTCGTTTGCGCAGGGCTCCTACGTAATGGGCGCCGCGCAGTTTGTGCTCTCTGATCGTGTGTTTTCGCAGGTCGAGAACCGTGTCGCCGAGCTTGCCGATACCTGCCGCGTGCTCGTGGTGGCGCGCGTTGACGGCTTTACGCCCGATGGCGATATGGTGGGCGAGGCCGAGCCTGTGGGCTTTGTGACCATCCGCGACGAGATCCGTACCTCGGCGGCCGAGACCATCGGCTACTTTAACGAGCAGGGCGTGACGCTCAACGTGATCAGTGGCGACGACCCGCGTACGGTGTCGTCGATCGCGCGCGTGGTGGGCGTGCCGGGGGCGGACGCTTATGTGGACGCCACGACGCTCGATACGCCGGCCAAGCTCGATGCCGCAGTGGACCGCTACCATGTCTTTGGTCGTGTGACCCCGCAGCAGAAGCGCGAGCTCGTGCAGGCGCTCAAGCGCCGCGAGCACACCGTGGCCATGACAGGCGACGGCGTCAACGACGTGCTGGCGCTCAAGGAGGCCGACTGCTCCGTGGCCATGGCGGCCGGCTCCGATGCCGCGCGTAACGTGGCCGAGATCGTGCTCGTCGACAACGACTTTGCCTCGATGCCCGCCGTGGTGGCCGAGGGCCGTCGCTCCATCAACAACCTGCAGCGTTCGGCTTCGCTGTTCCTGACTAAGACGCTGTTCTCGATGGGCCTGGCGGCGCTGTGCATCGCGCTGCCGCCGTACCCTTTCGAGCCGATTCAGATGACGCTCATCAACTTCTTCTGCATCGGCGCGCCGGGCTTTGTGTTGGGCCTGGAGCCCAACAATGCTCGCGTGAAGGGGTCGTTCCTGACGAACGTGCTCAAGCGGGCACTGCCGGCGTCGATTGCGGTCATTTTGGCCGCGGCGCTCGATATCTTTGTGGCGCGCGTGTTTGGCTTTAGCCAGCTTACGCTTTCGACCATGTGCCTGCTCACGTCGTGCGCGGCGAGTGTCAGCCTGATCTGGCGCATTTCGCAGCCGCTCACGCCTTTGCGCGTGGTGCTTTTCGTGTTTGTCATCGCCGGTATTTTGACGGGCGTTATCGGGTTCCCGGAGCTGCTGTCGATTGCCAACTTGTCGATGGGTCAGATTGTCATCTTGGCGGCTATCGTCGTCTTTACCTGTGCGGTGTTCTTTAAGCTTGCCACGATGATGGACTCGCTTAAGCCCCGTCGCCGTCATGCGGCCACCGGCTTTGGCCGTGGCGTGCGTGTTCGCCTGGGTCGCGGCGGCGGCAAGGTGAGCTCGACGGGTTCGACGGCGGAGCGTTTTGCCAAGCGCGTCGCCGCCGACATGGCGCAGCGCCGCGAAGCTCGCACCGTTCGTGAGGCCGAAGCCCGCGCACTCGAGGGCGTGGCCCAGACCCAGCCCAAGAAAAAGAAGAGCGCCGGCGTTAAGCGCTCCCGCGTGACCAAATCGCCCCAGGGCATCAAAGTCTCGATGCCCAAGAAAAAGAAGTAGTTCGCTGCCTTCAGGGATGATTTTTCTGGCGATGTTGAATTGGTGCCTTGCGCTTGTGGGGCCGTGTCGATGTTATGCTCTAACCTCGATTGTTTGAATTGCTTCGGAAAGAGGATGCCGTGATCTGCCCGCATTGCCTAAAGACCATCGAGGACGGCGCCTCGTTCTGCCCCTACTGCAACGCCTATGTGGGTCCGGGCGATGGTCCCGAGCACACCGAGTTCGTGTTCTGTGAGGGCTGCGGTGCCCGTCTTTCTCCGCATGATCGTACGTGCCCCAAATGCGGACGCCCCGCTCCGGGTATCCTCTCCAAGGACGCGGCCGCATCCGACCTGGCAGCGGGCCGCACGGCGGGCTTTCCGCGCCTAACGCAAGAGCAGATCGATACCGAGGTGCCGCATGCGCCGGCCTCTGCCGCTGCGGTGCTTTCGGACGCCGCTGACCCCAATGAGACCTGCGTGCTGCCGGCTTTCGATAAGGATTTCGGTATCCCCAAGGTCGATATTCCCACGCCCGTTTCCCTGCATGACGATGCTCAAAAACCCAAGCGCAAGGTGCACCCCGACGAGGACGCCTATCACAAGCATAAGCGTCATATTCCCAAGCCGCTCATTATCATCGCGGTCCTTGCCGTCGTGTGCGGTGGTGCCTATTGGTTCGTGACGACCGATCCCATGGGTGTTATGCCTGGCTTCTACGACCAGTTTGGCCAAGCTGCACAAACCACCTTCCCCACGCGTCAAAAGGGCGAGGCGACTGAGGACGATACCAAGCAGGGCGATTCTGCCGAGGTGGTTCAGGAAGAAACCGTGCTCACCGATGATCAGCTCTATACCAGGCTCGACGGTCTGTATCAGACCATCGTGTCCTACGCTGACGAGGACCAGATCGGCGAGGTCATCGATTCCTTTAACAACGGTTATCTCCGAACGCCGCTGTCCACCCGTCAGGAGCTGTCGCAGAGTGCCTACGCCCTGCGCGACCAGATCAAAAAGACGCAAGATGAGCTCAACAATCTTAAGTATCAGGACGATACGGTCTATGCGGACGACATCGCCCACTTAAAGCAGCTTGCCGAGTGGATGTATGAGCGCGTTGACGTGATCTGCCAGAGCTGGGATATCTCGCTGGCCATTCCCGATGGCGAGTCGATGAGTTCCCACCAAAGCGAGATCCTGGCGCCCATCGCGCAGGGTGGCAACAGCGCGCTGAACCAGTACGACGCCAATGTGGGTTCCTGGAAGCCGCAGCAGTGTTCCTAAAATTAGTTCGCCATAGTCGGCATAACCTACGTGCGCAATTGATGTAAGCCCGTGCTTATTGCTACAATTCGTACAAATATGCTTTAAACGCACGAGGAAGGAACCACATGTTTGGTTTTAAGAAAGAGCTCTACACGCCCGAGTATCAGCTTGTCGGCGACGAGTGCGCCGTAATCGAGACGTCGAAGGGTACCATCAAGGTCAAGTTTGACGGCGAGGGCGCTCCCATTCATGTCGCTAACTTCTGCGAGCTTTCCACGATGGGCTTCTATGATGGCCTTAAGTTCCATCGCTATGTGCCCGGTTTTGTTATCCAGGGCGGCGACCCCAATACCCGCGACATGTCCGGCGCCGACGTCGCTGCCGGTCTTGAGGGCCCCGACGGCATGCCCGGTACCGGTGGCCCCGGCTACTGCATCAAGGGCGAGTTTGCCACCAATCCGCGCAACAGCCATGTCGATGGCGCCCTTGCCATGGCACGCTCCATGGATCCCGATTCCGCGGGTTCGCAGTTCTACTTCTGCCTGGGTGCCCAGCATAACCTCGATTCTGGTTACACCGTCTTTGGTACCACGGTCGAGGGTCTCGATGTGATTTCGCAGCTGCGTGCCGGCGACGAGATCGTCCATGTCGAGATCGTTCACGAGTAAAGGGGACTTCCTTGAATAGCCAGCTGATCCAACAGGGCCGCGCCGCTTACCGCGCGGGTGATTTTTCTGCTGCAGCCCAGATGCTTGGGGCGGCAAAGACTCCCGATGAGATTATGGGCGAGGCCGATCACCTTCGTGGCAACGCCTTGATGCACCTGGGCATGTATGCCGAGGCCGCCGAGGCCTATGCCGCCGCCCTCAACGACGGCACCTACGGCAAGCGCGGCGCGCTGCTCACCAACCGCGGCAAGGCGCTCGCCGCCGTGGGCGACTACACGACGGCCGCCCAGGCGTTCTCAGCTGCTACGCAGGATGCTTCCTATGCCACGCCGTTCAAGGCCTATCTGGGCCTGGGCAATGCGCTGTTCCAGTCGGGCGACTATGCCAACGCGGGAACCGCCTTCCGTCAGGCTGCCATCGACGGCGCCAATCCGGCTCCTGCCGCCGCACTCGGCGAGCTCGGTCGTTGCTTCATTAAGCTCGGCCGTCCGGCGGATGCCGTGGAGACTTATCGCACGGCTATCGACTTTGCCGGCCCCCGCGACGACACGCGTGCGCTCAACGCCGGCATGGGTCAGGCGCTTTCTGCCGCCGGCCGTCCCTCCGACGCACTCGACGCCTTTAATGCCGCTACTGCCGATGGCATCTACCAGCTCACCTCCGAGCAGGCCGATGAGCTTGCCCGCGTGCAGGATTCGCTTGCCGCGCTGTCTGCCCAGACGGCTATGGCCACGGCTCCGGCGCCCGCGATGGACGCTCCTGCCGTCGATCCGCTCGATCCTACGGGCGCGACCGGTCAGTTTATGCCTGATCCCTCGGACACCGGCTTCTTTACGCTGTCCGAGTCCGAGATGGTCCAGCAGGACCGTCAGGATCGCAAGCAGGCCAAGGTCCGTCGTCGCCATCGCCATACGGGTCTCAAAGTCTTCATCGTGCTGCTTCTGCTCATTTTGATCGCCGCGGGCGGTCTGGGCTTTGCCTACACGCGCGGCTTTGGCTTCCCGTCTCAGGAGTCTGTCGTTACCGATCTGTTCCAGGCTGCCGGCGACGGTGACGCCGCAAAGGCCGAGTCTTGCCTGGCCTCGAGCCTGTCCGAGGACGCTAAGTCGATGATTATCTCCTCGATTCCGCAGGGTGCCACCGTGTCCGTCGAGGGCATGGATCAGTCCATGACCGAGACGACCGCCAAGGTGAAGGCATCGCTGTCCAAGGGCGGCGAGCAGGAGTACACCGTCAAATTCGTGCGCTCCGACAACCATATCGGCTGGGCCGTTTCTTCGCTTGATATGGATTTCTCGGCTGCTGACAACCAGTAGTGACCTTATGGGATTTAGCTTTGCCCGGCGCTTCACCGCAAGTGAGGTGCCGGGCTTGCGCTAGTATGATGAGCTAGTAGTTTTCCAGCAATCATCCAACACATCAGGAGTTGCGTTGTTTTCTTTGATGGATATGTTCTTCGGTAGCTATGCGGGCGATCTTGCCATCGACCTCGGCACCGCAAATACGCTTGTCTCCGTGCGCGGCAAGGGCATCGTCATTCGCGAGCCCTCCGTTGTCGCCATCGACAAGAACGACGAGCGCATCCTGGCGGTCGGTATCGAGGCAAAGCGCATGCTCGGCCGTACGCCCGGCAACATCGTGGCCGTTCGTCCCCTGAAGGACGGCGTCATCGCCGACTTCGATGTTACCGAGGCCATGCTTCGCTACTTTATCGACAAGGCGTCCGAGAAGCGCTATCCGTGGACTCCGCGTCCGCGTGTTGTCGTCTGCGTTCCCTCCGGTGTCACGTCGGTCGAGAAGCGCGCTGTCTTTGAGGCCACGATTCAGGCCGGTGCCCGCCAGGCCTATCTGATCGAAGAGCCTATGGCGGCTGCCATCGGCGCCGACCTGCCCGTCGAGGAACCCACCGGTTCCATGGTCATCGACATCGGTGGCGGTACCACCGAGGTTGCCGTTATCGCTATGGGCGGCATCGTCGTCTCGCAGTCCATTCGTATTGCCGGCGACGAGTTCGATCAGGCCATCCTCACGCACGTTCGTGATGCCTACAACCTGGCCATCGGCGAGCGTACGGCAGAGGACATCAAGATCAAGGTCGGCTCCGCCGTGCCGCTCAAGGATGAGCTCGACGTCGAGGTCAACGGTCGCGACGTGATCACCGGTCTGCCCAAGACCGTGCGCATCGAGAGCGAGGAGATTCGTCGCGCACTCAACAAGCCGCTCGACGAGATGGCCAAGGCCGTCAAGGACGCACTCGACGCTACGCCTCCCGATCTTGCCTCGGACCTTATGTACTACGGCATTTTGCTGACTGGTGGCGGCGCGCTGCTGCGCGGTCTCGACGTGCGCCTGCGCGATGAGACCGGCGTTTCGGTCAATGTCAGCCCTACGGCGCTCGATAACGTTGTTAACGGCTGTGCCCGCGTGCTCGAGGCCAATGCGTTTGATGGCGGCTTCGTCCAGACCAATGCTTAATTTCCAAAAGGTGGATTCCATTTGGCACGATCTTCGGGTTTCTCCACAAATCTGAATACCAAGCGACAATCAACGGGTATGCGCCCGTTGATTGTTTTCAGCCTGATTTCGGTGTTGCTGCTCACGTTTTACATCCGCGAGGGCGAGGCAGGACCGATTCATGCCGTGCGCTCGGGCGTGACGACGATTACCTCGCCGGTGCGCTTTGTGGGCTCGGCTGTGGCGGCTCCCTTCAATGCGATCGGTAACGTGTTCTCTAACCTTACGGCGTCGCAGGACACGCTTGACGAGCTTAAGAAGCAAAACGAGGAACTGACCTCTAAGGTTGCCGAGCTCTCCGAGGCTCAAAAGACCGCCGAGCGACTGGAGGGGCTGGTCGGCCTGCAGTCGACCTACAACCTCAAATCAACCGCAGCTCGTATCGTCGGCGCTTCGGGCGATGCCTGGACCTCGACCGTCACCATCGATAAGGGTTCTGCCGACGGTCTTACCATCAACATGCCTGTGACGAGTTCTGCCGGTGTCATAGGCCAGATTATCGAGGTATCGGCCAAGACGTCCACCGTGCGCCTGATTGGCGACGAGAACTCGGGCGTGTCCGCTATGGTGCAGGACACGCGCGCCCAGGGCATGCTGCAGGGTCAGGCTGACGGCACGCTGCGTCTTGAGTACGTGAGCGTCGACTCCGACGTTAAGGTTGGCGACATCATCGTGACCTCGGGCATTGGCGGTGTGTTCCCCAAGGGTCTACCGCTCGGCACCGTCTCGTCGGTTGAGAAATCGGCAAACGACGTGTACTACACCATTGTGGTGCGCGCCCAGACGACGGCCGAGAACAACGAGGAAGTGCTGGTCATTACCTCGCTGACCGACGAACAGTCGGCCTCGGATGAGGACGTGAACACGGCCAACAGCACGCCGCAGGGAACGTCGCGCGATGCTGCGACCAAGACGAAGGACGAGAGCCCGGATGACAGTTCCGACACGTCCGAGACGACCGATTCCGGCTCGAGCGAATAGGGGGCATGTCCATGGATCTACATGAGCAGGGGATGAGCTCCCGCACGTTTGTAATCGCCGCCATCGTGTGCGTGCTGTTGCAGGCAGGCCTGGCACCGCAGATCTCCATTGCGGGCGGTCGCGTCAACTTTATGATTATCCTGGTGTGCCTAAGCGTGTTCTCGGGCGACCCGACCCGTGCCGTCGTGTGCGGTTTTTGCAGCGGCTTGTTCTATGACCTTTCCGCTGCCGTGCCGGTGGGCGTTATGTCGCTCCTGCTGACCGTGGGTTCTTTTGCCCTGGTGCATAGCGCTGCCGGTCAGACGGGCGGTACCCCGAGTGCGCGCGGCATCACTGTGGGCGCCTTCGCGTTCGTCATTAATGTGATCTACAGCATCATCTTGCTGTTTATGGGTTTGGAGACGAGCTTTGTCGTGGCGATCTTCGGCCATGCACTGCCGTCTTCGATCCTGACGGGTCTGGTTGCCATTCCGTTTTTGATGTCCGGCGTCGTGCCGCAGTCCGGTTATGGATTCTCCGCACGTGGCGGACGCCAGACGGGCATGCGCTTTAAGCCCAAGACCCGTAAGCTCAAATAGGGGAGGCTCGTAGATGTCTTCCCAGATGACGGTTATTATCGCCGGTATCGTGCTGGTTGTGGCCATCGTGGTCGCACTGGTCATCATGCGTCGCGGCGATTCTCGTTTTACCTACGATACGCAGCATGGAACGGCCCCGCGCGCCACCGAGGGCGAGGGCAATACCGCGGCGACCGCCTTTAAGGGCCGCTTCTCCATCCTCACCACGGGTGTGGGCGCGATGTTCGCGGCGCTTGCCGTCAAGCTGTGGGGCATGCAGATGGTCTCGTCGGACTATTACGAAAAGCAGGCTAATAGCAATCAGACGCGCACCGTTACCACACCCGCTGTGCGCGGCCGCATCCTCGACCGCAATGGCGTGGCACTTGTCCAGAACCGTCCCTCACTTGCTGTCGTGGCCTACCGCGACCTTGCCGAGGATGAGGTTCTGGTTCGCCATCTTGCCAACGTGCTCGGTATGCCCTACGTGGCGGTTCTGCGCAATATCCAGGACAATTCCGAGGGCGCTCAGAGCCTGCATACCATCGCGACGGACGTCCGTCGCTCCACGGTTGCCTATATTCAGGAGCACGCCGGCGAGTTCCCGGGCGTCAAGATTGCCGAGCGTACCGAGCGCCAGTATCCATATGGCGAGACGGCATGCCATATCTTGGGCTATACCGGCACCATTACCTCCGAGCAGCTCGAGGCCCAGAATAAGAAAACCTCTGGTGATGATGATGCTTCTGCTGGCCTGATTACGTACCAGTCGGGCGATATCGTGGGCCAGGCGGGTGTTGAGAGCTACTACGAAAACCTGCTGCAGGGTATTCGTGGCGAGCAGACCGTCAAGGTCGATGCCTCGGGCAATGTGACCGGTCAGGCCGGCGCCGTGCCCGCCAAGGCCGGCTCCGACATTAAGCTCACGCTCGACCTTAAGATCCAACAGGCCTGTGAGACGGCGCTGGCGAGCGCCATCGAGCTTGCCAAGACCACTGGCTACAGCAATGCCGGCAACGGCGCTGTGGTGTGTCTCGATCCCAACAATGGCGAGATCCTGGGCATGGCGAGCGAGCCCAAGTTCGATCCGTCCGTCTTTATCGGCGGCGTCTCAAATGACGTGTGGACCGAGCTCAATGATGACAAGGGTTCGCACCCGCTGCTCAACCGCGCCATTAGCGGACAGTACATGTCGGCCTCGACCATCAAGCCGCTCTCGGCACTGGCCGGTCTTGAGTTTGGAACCTACACTTCAACGCAGACAACCAACTGCACGGGCTATTGGACGGGCCTGGGCAAGGCTTGGGGCAAGCGCTGCTGGCTGACGTCTGGACACGGCACCATGACGCTGCAGTCGGGTATTGCCAACTCGTGCGACCCCGTCTTCTACGATATGGGCAAGGCGTTCTTTTATGACGAGCAACATTCCGAGGGCCTGCAGGAGGTCTTTCGTCGCTGGGGCCTAGGCAAGACCTGCGGTATCGATTTGCCGAGTGAGGGCGCGGGCCGTATTCCCGATGCCGAGTGGAAAGAGTCGTACTTCACCGACGCCTCTGCCGAGGACCGCAAGTGGAATGCCGGCGATATGACCAACATTGCCATCGGCCAAGGCGACATCCTGGTGACGCCCCTGCAGATGGCGTGCGCCTATATGGGTCTTGCCAACGGCGGCAAACAGTACGTGCCTCACGTGTTTTTGTCTGCCGTGTCGCGCGATGGCGACGGCGATGCCTATAAGTACAACGGCAAGGGCAAGAAGAAGCGCCTGGAGGCCAAGATCAACAGCGATTCGGATTTGGCTCTTGTTCGCAACGGCATGCACGACGTGATTTACACGGCATCGACGTCCCTGGCGGCTCACTTTGGCACCCTGACGCCGCAGGTATACGGCAAGTCGGGCACGGGCGAGAAAAGCGGCGAGGACGAATACGCGTGGTTCTGCGCCTATGCACCGGCCGATGATCCCAAGTATGTCATCGCTACTGTCCTGGAGCAGGGCGGCGGTGGCTCAGATACCGCGATGCATGTCGTGCGCGATGTGCTCGGCGTGATTTATGACGAGCCCGATACCTCTTCGGCCTCGGGCGATTCTTCGGTTCGATAGGAGGTTGCGATGGATTTTTCTCCGGCGGATCTGTTCCGTTCAACCAAGACCGGCTCTCGCAGCAGCCTGGACCGCGTCAACAAGCAACTTTCGGCCTCGCGCGGTACGTTTCGCCAAAAGGTGCATATCGGTGTGCTGCTGGCTACCGTCGCGCTCGTTGCCTATGGCGCCATCATTATTTGGTCGGCTTCGCAGTTTAAGGCCGATGCCTCGTTCTCACGTCATCTTCTGGGAATTGGCATCGGGGCGGTGCTGGCGGTGCTGGTCTGGCGTACCGACCTGCGCGGTATTTCCAATTTCTCGACGGCGTTGCTCGTCATCGACCTGATCGTTATCTTCTCGCCCAAGATTCCGGGTCTGTCCTATACAGGCGGTCTAGGCATGACGGGCTGGATCAAGATTCCCGGTATCGGCTTGACATTCCAGCCGGTTGAGCTTGCCAAGCTCATCACCATCTTCTTTATCGCCACGCTTGGCTCGCAGTATAACGGCCGCATCGATACCGTTCGCGACTACGTCAAGCTCTGCGGCATGCTGTCCATTCCGTTTTTGGCCGTCGTCGCCATGGGCGACCTGGGCTCGGGCCTGGTCGTGCTGGTCTCGGGCGCTATTGTCATCTGCATGAGCGGTGCACGCCGCGAATGGGTGCTGTCGACCCTGGCCCTGCTCGTGGGCCTGGTGGCCCTCGTCCTGGCGCTCGATTCGGTCTTTGATTCGTTGCTCGGCCACGATGTGCTCATCAAGCAGTATCAGATGAACCGCCTGACGGTCTTTATCGACCCCGATAATGCCGATTCGGACGATGCCTACAACCTGCAGCAGTCGCTTATCGCCGTTGGCTCGGGTGGCTTCTTTGGTAAGGGTTTGGGCCACGCAACGCAGTCGGCCGGCGGCTTTCTGCCTGAGTTCCATACCGACTTCGTCTTCGCCTTCCTGTCCGAGACCTTTGGCTTTTGCGGTTCCTTTTTGCTCCTGTGCCTCTACGTGCTGCTGATCTTTTCGACGATTCGCGTCGCCTTTAAGTGTGAGTCGCTGTTCTTGCGTCTTTCGTGTGTGGGCATCGTTGGCATGTGGGCGTTCCAGACCTTCGAAAACATCGGCATGTGCATCGGCATGATGCCGATTACCGGTATTCCGCTACCGTTTATTAGCTTCGGTTCGTCTTCGATGATGATTCAGCTGCTGACGGTGGGTATCGTACAATCCATATGGCGGCATCGTTCGGGCGCCGCGTAACCGCTGGAGGGGTTTGCTATGAAAATTCCCGTAGATAAGCTGACCCGCGCTTTTAAGATGGGCGCGTCCGTTAAGAAGGATTCCGATACGCCGGTGCGCGTCTCGGTCTATTTGGATTCGTCCGCCTCGCGCTTTCTGGCCGAGACGGTGCGTGACGCCTTTGTGCCGCAGACGACCTCGGGCATTGTGCGCGTCGAGCGTCTGGGGGAGGAGCGAATTGCTCCAAAGACCGATACCGATGTGGTGCTGGTGCTCTCGTGCGGCTCCGACCGCTTGGAGAGTGCCGTGCAGGAGCTCGTGATCGCCGGCGCCCCCGTGTGCGTGCTTGCCGAGTCTGCTGTGGAGGTGCCGTTTATCGAGGAGTCCACGCCTATGCTCGGCGTGGTAGCGGCAACCGATAAGACGTATCTGCTCGAGACGCTTGCCCGCTGGATTCTCGATCGCACCGAAAAGGAAACGGCTTTTGCGGCGAACTTTGCCTTTATGCGCATCGCGGCGGCCAATCGTATCATCACCTCGTGCGCGCTCACCAATATGGCGACCGGTGCGTTGGTGTTTTTGCCGGGCGCCGATTATCCCGTTATGGCGCTGGCTCAGGTGGGCATGCTCTTTGAGCTCGCTGCCGTCTTTGGACGCGGCATTAAGCCTGAGCGCGGCTACGAGGTCGCGGGCGTGCTTGCCGGCGGTCTTGTGATCCGCGCGGTCACCCGTGCGCTCGTCAAGCAGACGCCGCATATTGGGTTTGCCGTCAAGGCGCTCACTGCTGCCGCGGGCACCTATGGCATGGGCCGTGCGCTCGTTTCGCTCTACGAGCGCGATGTCGACTACAGCCGTGCCAACGAGGTGGTCACTGCCACGTTCTCCCGCGTTCGCGATCTGGTGACCACGGTCGCGGGCGCTACCCGTCCTATGGCGTCCTATGAGGACGCATCCGATCTCGCTGCTTAGGGGTTTTCCGTTGCGCGTTCCGTATCAAGACTGTTTTCATTTAATTGAGCCGCTGCTCGCCAAGGTCGAAAAGCCGAGTCGCTATATCGATCACGAGTGGGGCACGCTTTCAAAGGCCGATGCCGACTATCGTTGCTGCCTGATCTATCCGGATGTGTACGAGGTTGGTTTGCCCAACCAGGGCATCGCCATCCTCTACAACATCCTTAACCAGGCCGAGGGCATCTCCTGCGAGCGTGGCTATGTGCCGTGGCCCGATATGGGTGACGCCATGCGCGAGGCGGGTATTCCCCTGCTGTCGCTCGAAGGCGCTGCCCCCGTCGCTTCGTTTGATATTGTCGGCCTGCATGTGCCGCACGAGATGGCGGTGACGAACTTCCTCGAGGCTCTCGATCTCGCTGGCATTCCGCTGTTAGCGGCCGACCGAGGCGAAGACGACCCCATCATCATCGCCGGCGGTCCCTCGGTGTACAACCCCGAGCCGTACGCGGCCTTCTTCGATGCCGTCCTCATCGGCGAGGGTGAGGAATCGCTGCTCGAGACCTGCCAGCTGCATCGCCGCCTGCGCGACGAAGGAGTCCCGCGCGCGCAGATTGTTGAGCAGCTTGCATCCATTGCCGGCAACTACGTGCCGTCGCTCTATGAGGTGCGCCATGACGAGCCCTGCTCGCCGCATGGCTACACCGTGCCGCGTGAGGGCAAGGATGCGCCGACCGTGGTCTACAAGCGCGTCGTCGAGGATTTCGGTGCCACGAATCCGCTGTCGCAGTCGTGCGTGCCCTATGCGCAGCTGGTCCACGACCGCCTGTCTATCGAGATCCTGCGCGGCTGCGCCCGCGGCTGTCGTTTTTGCCAGGCCGGCATGACGTATCGCCCGGTGCGCGAGCGCTCGGCCGACCAGATCGTCTCGTCGGTGATTCAGGGTCTGGAAAAGACCGGCTATGACGAGGTGTCGCTGACCTCGCTCTCCACGACCGACCACTCCTGCATTCGTGACGTGCTCGGCAGGCTCAACCGTCGCCTGGAGGATACGGGTATTCGCGTGTCTATTCCGTCGCAGCGCCTGGATTCATTTGGCGTGGATATGGCCGAGTCGGTCGCCGGCGAAAAGAAGGGCGGCCTGACGTTCGCACCCGAGGCCGGCAGCCAGCGCATGCGCGACATCATTAACAAGAACGTGACCGAGGAGGACCTGGACCGTGCGGCCAAGGCGGCCTTCGAGGCCGGCTGGAACCGCATGAAGCTCTACTTTATGATGGGCCTTCCCGGCGAGCGCGACGAGGACATCGTGGCCATTGCCAACCTGGCCGATCACGTGCTGGAACTTGGCCGTTCCGTGGTGCCCAAGGCGCGCCGCGGCTCCATCTCGGTGTCCATCTCGGTTTCGGTCTTTATTCCCAAGGCTGCCACGCCGTTCCAGTGGTGCCCGCAGCTCGACTACGACGACGTCAAGCGTCGCCAGAAGCTGCTTATCACGAGCGTTCGCAACCGTGCCGTCCGCGTGCATTACCACGATGCCGAGACCTCGCTCATCGAGGCCGCGCTCTCCCGCGCCGGTCGTGACATGACGCCCGTCATCATCGATGCTTGGCGCTCGGGGTCTCGCTTTGACGCCTGGGTAGAGCATTTCTCGCTCGATAACTGGAAGGAGGCTGCTGCCAAAAACGGCATCGACCTCAATGAGCTCGTGCACCTGCCCTACGAGTTGGACTGGCGTCTGCCGTGGGAGCATGTGAGCCCCGGCTGCACGCGCGGCTTCCTCGAGCGCGAGTACCGTCGCTCGCTCGAGGGTGTCACGACTCCCGACTGCACCCGCACGTCGTGCACCGGCTGCGGAATCTGCCCCACGCTCCACGCCAAGAATGTATTGATGGGTGATCGCGCATGAGTGAGCGCCTGACCGACAGCCCCACGCTCTTTAGACTTCGTGTTCGCTATGGCAAACGCGATCGCCTTAAGTACCTGGGCCATCTCGAAGTAATCCATACCATTGAGCGCATCGTGCGCCGTGCGGGACTTCCCTATGCCGTCACGCAGGGCTTCTCTCCGCACATGCGCGTGGGCTTCTCTTCGGCGCTACCGGTGGGTACGTCGTCGGCCTGCGAGTGGTATGACCTGTTTATGACCGAGTTCGTGGCGCTCGACGAGGCGTTTGGGCGCCTGGCTGCGGCCTCTCCGGCCGATCTGGCGCCCATCGAGGCGGCGTACATCGACGTGCGCACGCCGGCGCTCACGGCTCAGCTTACGCGTCTGTCGTACCGTATCGACTTGCACCTGGACCCCGAAGCCCCCGTGAGCGCCGACGAGGTGCGCGCTGCGATTGACACGCTGCGCGCGGGTCATGGTATTGACTATGCGCGCGGCAAAAAGAGCAAGCGCTTAGACCTTGACCACACACTGGTGGGCTATGAGATCACGGCGGGGGAGCGTCCGGACCATCTGGTGCTCATGCTCGACACCCATGCCGACAACGAGGGCTCCATGCGTCCGGAGATTTTGCTTTCTGCTGCTGATGTTTTGTTGCAGGGCTTGACCCCGGGCGTCGATGCACCTATTGTTTCCACCGGTATGCAAGACCTCGTGACCATCTGCTCCTACGATGTCGAGCGTCAGAATCAAGCATGCGAGGACGACGAGGGCCGACTCGTCAGCCCCATACCTGTGCGAACTTGTGGATTTGCTCCACATACTCGTTGACGGGGGTATTTTCGCCTGCTACTATATTCGGCTGTTGCACTAACTGATGCATGAAGGGCAAGTAAACATGTACGCAATCGTTAACACGGGCGGCAAGCAGTACAAGGTCGCCACCGACGATGTCATCACCGTCGAGAAGATCGAGGGCAATGAGGGCGATAAGGTCACCCTGCCGGTCATCTTCCTCAACGATGGTAAGAAGATCGTCACCGATCCCGACAAGCTGGCCAAGGCCAAGGTTACCGCTCAGATCGTTGAGCAGTTCAAGGGCGAGAAGCAGCTGGTCTTCAAGTTCCACAAGCGTAAGCGCTATCGTCGTCTGAAGGGTCACCGTCAGCAGCTCACCAAGCTGAAGATCGTGAAGGTCCAGGCTACGTCCCGCGCCAAGAAGGCTGTCAAGGCAGAGGCCGAGGCTGTTGCCGAGGCTCCCGTCGCCGAGTAGATTACACTCGTAACGAAAGAGTAGGTATACACAATGGCACACAAAAAAGGACTCGGTTCCTCCCGTAATGGCCGTGACTCCCGCGGTCAGCGCCTTGGCACGAAGCGCTATGCCGGCCAGACGGTAACCACGGGCACGATTCTCGTCCGTCAGCACGGCACGCACATCCACCCGGGTGAGAACGTTGGCCGTGGCAAGGACGACACGCTGTTCGCGCTGGTCGACGGTACCGTTGAGTTCCACAAGGGTATCAAGCACAGGGTCAGCGTACGCCCGCTCGCGAACGCGTAATTCACCCTTCATAGAGCACATATGTGGGAGGCACTTGAGTTTTAGGATTCAAGGGTCTCCCTCTTTTTGTAGGAGGCGATTCTGTTGTCACAGTTCACCGATATCAGCCGCATTAACGTGTGCGGCGGCGACGGCGGAGCCGGATGCATGTCGTTTAGGCGCGAGGCATTTGTCCCCAAGGGCGGCCCCGATGGCGGCGACGGCGGTCGTGGCGGCAATGTCGTCATCCAGGCCGATGCTCAGCTGTCTTCGTTGATCGATTACCGCTTTAAGCATCACTTCCGCGCCGAACGCGGCACGCACGGGCAGGGTGCCCGTCGTAACGGCAAGAGCGGCGAGGACCTGATCCTGAAGGTTCCCATGGGCACCGTGGTGCGCGAGCTCGACCCCGAGACGCAGACCCCGATGTTCGAGATTGCTGACCTGGTGCACGATGGCGAGCGCGTTGTCGTGGCGCCCGGCGGTGCCGGTGGCCTGGGCAACACGCACTTTGTGACGTCGGTGCGCCGCGCGCCCGCGTTCGCTCAGCTGGGCGAACCGGCCGAGGAGCACTGGATTGAGCTTGAGATGAAGCTTATGGCCGATGCCGCACTCGTGGGCTTCCCCTCGGTGGGCAAGTCCTCGCTTATCGCGCGCATGAGTGCCGCCCGTCCCAAGATCGCCGACTATCCGTTTACAACGCTCGTGCCGAACCTCGGCATGGTGCGTGCCGGTGAGTATTCTTACGTCGTTGCCGACGTTCCTGGTTTGATCGAGGGCGCAAGCGAGGGCAAGGGCCTGGGCCATCAGTTCCTGCGCCACATTGAGCGCACGGCGCTCATCATGCATGTCGTTGACATGACGGGCGGGTTTGAGGATCGCGACCCGGTTGAGGATTACCGTATCATCAACCGTGAGCTCGAGCAGTATGGCGCCGAGCTTTCGGAGCGTCCGCAGATCGTCGTCGCCAACAAGTGCGATGCGCCGGGCACGGCCGACAAGATTGCCGACCTCAAGCGTGCGGCACTCGACGACGGCCATATGTTCTTTGCCGTGTCCGCCGTGACGGGCGCCGGCCTCAACACGCTGATGCTTGCCGTGGGCGAGCAGGTGGCTAAGCTGCGTGCCGAGTTGGCGGTCTCCGCTGAGCCGGTCGATCTGCGCGACGAGGAGTGGGAGCGCCGCCGTCTGCAGCGCGAGAAGCGTTTCCGCATTGTCCAGGAAGAGCCCGGTGCCTTCCGCGTGGTCGGTCGTGCCATCGAGCGCATGGTCATCCAGACCGACTGGGAAAACGAGGAAGCCGTCATCTACCTGCAGCATAAGTTTGCGCGTATGGGTGTTGACGACGCGCTCGAGAAGGCCGGTTGCCGTGCGGGCGACGAGGTCCGCATTTGCCAGCGCGCCTTTGACTTTGAGGGCGCTGAGGACTTCTCGGAGTACGAGGAGCTCGAGGACGCTGGTGAGGACGTTGCCGTTGAGGCCATTGACGTGGCCGATGCTGCGGATGAGGGCGTCGAGGCTATCGATGCGGCTGATGCCGCGGACGATGCCGAGACCTCGGAGGGCGAGTAAGCCATGTCGCTGCGCGGTGGAATCGGTTTGCCCGAGCTGCCCATAAAAGAGGGCAAAGAGTTTCGGCTTGGCATTATGGGCGGCACATTCGACCCGATTCATTACGGGCACCTGGTGACTGCCGAGCAGGCGCGCGAGTCGCTCGACTTGGACGCCGTGCTCTTTATGCCGGCGGGCTCTCCCGCCTTTAAGCTTGACAAGCCGGTGACGCCTGCTGAGGACCGTTATGCCATGACGGTTCTCGCCACCGCCGCGAACCCGGCCTTTTTGGCGAGCCGGTTCGAGATTGACCGTCCGGGCGTAACCTATACGGCCGATACGCTTCATGCCCTTCGCGACTTTTACCCGCCGCAGGTAAAGCTCTACTTTATTACGGGCGCCGACGCGATTATCGATATTGTGACCTGGCATGATGCCGAGCGAATCGCTGAGCTTGCTACCTTTATTGCGGCGACGCGACCGGGTTTTGATATCGATACGGCGCGTGCCCGAATCAAAGAGTCGGGGCTGCCGTTCGATGTGCGCTATATTCAGATTCCGGCGCTGGCGATCAGCTCGACGAACATTCGTAAGCGAGTTGCCCGCGGCATGAGCGTGCGCTATCTTACGAGCGAGTCTGTGCTCGGCTACATTCGCAAGCGCAGGCTATATGCCGATTTGGGCCAAGAAGATTTTGAGTGATGGGGGCTACGTTGTCGGTAGAGGATCAGTTTGAGGGCGATGAGCGCGCGCTGCTCAAGCGCATTCAAGAGCTGCTCGATGTTCGCATGAAAGATAAGCGCAAGCGCTATGTGCATTCGCTGGGTGTTGCCGAGACCGCACTTCATCTGGCCGAGGTCTACGGCGTTGACCGCTTTGATGCGGCTGCCGCCGGCTTAATTCACGACTGGGACAAGGTTCTTTCCGATGACGAGCTCGTGGCCCGCGCGCTTCACTATGGCATCAAGGTTGCCGGCTCTCCTTCCGCCGCGACGCCGCTTTTGCATGGCCCTGTTGCCGCCTATGAGCTTCCGCAGCTTTTTCCCGAGCTGTCGCCGGCTGTTTTCCAGGCTGTCGACCGTCACACCGTGGGTGCCTGCGACATGACGCCGCTCGATATGGTGGTCTTTGTGGCAGATGCCATCGAGCCCAACCGCCACGGCGACTATGCCCATGCGCTGCGCAAGATGGTGGGGGAGTCGACGCTTGACGAGTTGTTCTTCTCCTGTTTTGCGCAGGGTCTGGTCTATGTGATCCAGTCCGGGCGCTATCTTTATCCCACGGCTATTACGATTTACAACCATTACGCCCAGCTGCGCTAGCTCGGGTGTGTCTAGAAAGAGGTATTCCATGGCCGACGAGACCATGACTGACGAGCAGATTCTTGAAGGTGTGGAGCACAAGAGTTTCGTTGCCACGTCCGACCGCACCGCCGCCTCGCTGTCCGCGAGCGGTGTCGCCGCCGAGGATGTCGCCCGCGCCGCCGCGCAGGCCGCCTACGACAAGAAGGGCGAGGACGTGCAGGTGCTCGACCTGACCGAGCTTTCCGACGTGTGCGACTACTTTGTGCTTGCCACCGGTACCAACAACCGCCAGGTCGATTCGATCGTCGACGAGATCGAGGAGAAGGTCGCCGAGGCTTGCGGCGAGCATCCGTTCTCCATCGAGGGCCGCGAGCAGAAGACCTGGATGCTCATGGACTACGGCTCGGTTGTCGTCCACGTCTTCACTCCCGAAGCCCGCGACTTCTACCGCCTAGAAAAGCTCTGGGGTGACGCCCCCCAGCTCCCCCTCAATCTCCTCTAGTAGCTCATTTGATACGGGGCTTTTTAGCTAGCTTCGCGCATTTCGCCGGGCAGTTGCGGTTTTCCGCACCTGCCCGGCTTTCTTTTTGCCTAAAGGCGGTTAATCGTTGAAGCGGGATTGGCGGCCGAAAGATAGGGCGGTGTCGCCGAACTTGTCTCGGACGGCGTCGATAGCGACCGAGAGGTCGCGACGGTCGCTTGATTGGGCTCCGCGGTCGTCGACTTCGCAGAACAGGTCGGTCTGGATGCCGCCTTGGTGGTCGAAGTCGCTCATGCCGATGCCCGCTAAGCGAACATGCATGCCTTCCTGCCAGATGTTGTCGAGCAGTTCGAGCGCAACCGCCACAAAGATGTTCTCATCGTCGGTCGGATGAGGCAGCCGGCGCTGTGCCGTACGCCCGCTGCCATACGAATACTTGAGCTTGAGCGTTACCGTGCCGCCCGTCAGTCCCTGACGGCGCAGGCGGCGTCCAACTGACTCGCCCAACAGTGCAATCGCCGCTTCGATGTCTCCGCGCTCAGTTAAATCTTTCGCAAAGGTGCGTTCATTGCTGACCGACTTGATCTTGCGCTCTTCATCGAGACTCGTGACTTCGGAGATTTCAAGTCCCAGCGCACGCTGACGCATACGTTCGCCGTTGACGCCAAAAATAGAGGCCAAGGTGGATTCCGGCGCGCGTGACAGCTCGCCGAGCGTGTAGATGCGCATACGGCGCAGTCGCTCCTCGGCCGAGCGCCCGATGCCGCTCATGGCAGATACCGGCAGCGCGGCCAAAAAGCGCTGCTCGGTTCCGGGGCGCACGATGGTCAGCCCAAACGGCTTATCCCGCTCGCTTGCGATCTTTGCGACCGTCTTGTTGCAGCCCACGCCAATGGAGCACGTCACTCCCAGCGCTGCCACACGGTCGCTTATACGCCGTGCAACCAGCAGTGGGTCCTCGGGCGCAAAGCGACCCGGTGTGATATCGATAAAGGCTTCGTCGATGGATACGCGCTCAACGCGCGGCGTCTCCTCGGCAAGAATCGCCATGACCTGCGCGCTCACCTCGCGGTAGCGATCAAAGTGCCCGTGCGTCCAAATGGCTTGCGGGCACAAGCGCCGCGCCTCAGCCGAGGCCATGGCAGAGCGCACGCCAAAGCGACGTGCCTCATACGAACACGTGGACACGACGCCACGCGAATCGGCGTCTCCGCCCACGATGAGCGGCTTTCCGCGCCATTCGGGATGATCGAGCATCTCCACGCTCGCAAAAAACGCATCGAGGTCCATGAGGCCCACCGCCGAACCCGTCCAGGGAGGCGGTGTGACGCCCATGGCATCCTCATAACCGTATGTATGTTCGCGTCTTTCCATGTCATGAGTATACCGCGTAGCTCATGTGGGGTGCGTGTATGTGCTTGCAAATCCCGAATTCTTGTCTAAGATATGGATTTGCCCTCGACTACACCGAAGAAGTTGGTCTCACGGACTTCACCTGCCCGCGTCGATGGCGTATTATATTCAACTGTTTGTTTGTAGTTGCAGCCTAAAGCTGCTTGGTTGGAGGAGTTTCCTTTGGCAGTCAAGATTCGCCTTGCTCGTCACGGCGCTAAGAAGCGTCCGTACTACCGTGTCGTCGTCGCCGATTCCCGCGCCCCGCGTGACGGTCGTATCATCGAGGAGGTTGGCCGCTACAACCCGATGACCGCCCCCAAGACCATCAACCTCGACCTCGAGAAGATCGCCGACTGGCAGTCCAAGGGCGCTCAGCTCACCGACGCCGTCGCCGCTCTGGTCAAGGCCGCCAACGAGGGCGAGAAGACCGAGACCGTCGTCAAGAAGTCCAAGAAGCAGCTCGCCAAAGAGGCCGAGGCCGCTAAGGCTGCCGCTGAGGCCGCTGAGGGCGCCGAGGAGTAAATCGTGCCTGAGGTTGACGCTGCACAGCTCGAGGGTGAGGCAATGCTCTCAGATCGCATCGCCGATCTCGTCGAATATCTCGTTGTTCAGATCGTCGACGACCCGGATTCCGTGAGCCTTGAGGTCATCGATGGTGACGACGCCTCTACGATTGAGGTTTCGGTCGCCGAGGATGACGTCGCTAAGGTCATCGGCCGTCGTGGCCGTACCATCAAGGCCATTCGCACGCTCGCCCGTGCGCTGGCCGCTCGCCTCGACACTGCTGTCGAGGTAGAGGTTCTGGGCTAGGACCTTGAGGTCCCAGTACAAAAACATCGCCCGTGTGGTCAAGCCGCACGGAAGGAAGGGGGAGGTCCTCGCGCAGCCGCTGCGGGGGCTTCCTTCTGTATTAGAGCCGGGTATGCGCGTCGCCCTGACGCCGCCGGCGCTCAAGCGCGACCGCTTTTGCACGGTTGTGTCCGTCACCGATACGGGCGATGGCGATCTGGTCTCATTTGAGGGCATTGACGACTTGACGGCCGCCGAGGGCATCACGGGATGCTATGTGCTGGCAAATCGTGACGATTTTGAGCTCGATTCACTCGACGCCGCCTATACCGACCTGATGGGTCGCGAGGTGGTTGACGAGCGCTTCGGTTCGCTCGGCACGATTGTCGAGATCATGTCGACGCCCGCTAACGATGTTTGGGATGTCGAGGGCGATCGGTACGGCGAGGTACTGATTCCCGTGATCGAGCAGGTTGTGCTCGATCTTCCCGACACAGGAACAATTTCCGTCCACGTTATGGACGGCCTGATCGATATGGACAAGTAGGGAGGACAACATGCTGATTGAGACCCTTTCGGTCTTTCCCGAGATGTTTGAGCCCGTCATGTCCACATCGATTTTGGGCCGCGCCCGCAAGGCCGGCCTTTTTGATTTTAAGGCGTATAACCTGCGCGACTGGACGCACGACCGCCATCGTACCGTCGATGACGAGCCGTACGGCGGCGGGCAGGGCATGCTCATGAAGGTCGAGCCTATCGCCGAGGCCATCGAGGCCATTAGCGCGGAGGGCCCCAAGCCGACGGTGGTGTTCTTCACCCCGTGCGGCGAGCCTTTTACGCAGCATGTGGCCGAGCGCCTGCTCAAAAGCGAGCGCTTGCTGTTTGTGTGCAGCCGTTACGAGGGTGTCGACGAGCGTGCCTATGCGTATGCCGACGAGCGCCTGTCGATCGGCGATTACGTGCTCACGGGCGGCGAGCTTCCCGCTATGGTCGTTGCCGATGCCGTCGTACGCCTGATTCCCGGCGCCCTTGGTGACGAGATGAGCAACGTCGACGAGTCGTTCTCGACCGCCGAGGACGGAGGCCTGCTCGAGTATGCGCAGTACACTCGCCCTGCTGAATTCAACGGCGAGGGCGTGCCGCCGGTGCTCGTGAGCGGTGACCATGCCAAGGTCGATGCCTGGCGCCGTAAGAATGCCATCGAGCGCACCTGCCGCTGGCGTCCCGACCTGATCGAGACGGCACGGCTTACGCCCCAGGAGCGCGCATACGCGCAGGAGATTCTGGACGCTTCGTATTCGCAGAGCGAGGAGTGAGAATGGTTCCATCGCAGCATTCCGCGTTGAGGGGCGCTTTTGAGTGGGTCGCGGTCATCGCGATCGCGCTCGTGGTCACCTTCCTGATCCGCACCTTTGTGGTCGAGCCCTTTGTGGTACCCACCGGCTCCATGGAGGACACGATCGAGATTGGCGACCAGATCCTGGCACAAAAGGTGAGCCTCGAGCTCGGTCAGCCCGTCAAACAGGGCGATATCGTGGTGTTCCACAACCCCGATGCCACTTCCGAGCATGATGTTCTTGTCAAGCGTGTTATTGCCACGGCCGGCCAGACGGTCGACCTGCAGGACGGCAAGGTCGTCGTCGACGGCCAGGCGCTCGATGAGGACTATACGACCGGCATGAGTTGGCCGCTTTCGGTCCAAGCGCCTGGCGCCCAGGTGAGTTATCCCTACACCGTTCCCGACGGGTGCGTGTGGGTGATGGGCGACAACCGCGAAAACTCAGCCGACTCACGCTACTTTGGTCCCGTTGATCGCTCTGATTTGATCGCCGTGGCGCTCGTGCGTTACTGGCCGCTTAACCGTCTGGGCGCTATCGACTAAAAACCGCTATAGTACAGTACCTAACCGTGTAATCGTTTCGACGAGGGGATATTAGAGGCATGAACGCTTCATCGCTTTCCTTCCAAGACATCATCCTGCGCCTCCAGCAGTACTGGGGCGAGCAGGGCTGCGTTATTATGCAGCCCTATGACTCCGAGGTCGGTGCCGGTACCTTCCACACCGCGACCACGCTGCGCTCGCTCGGTCCCGCCGAGTGGCGCACCTGCTATGCGCAGCCCTGCCGCCGTCCCGCCGACGGCCGCTACGGCGAGAACCCCAACCGCATGCAGCACTACTATCAGTTCCAGGTGCTCATCAAGCCCTCGCCGGTCAACGCCCAGGAGCTCTACCTGGGGTCTCTTGCCGCCATTGGCCTGGACCCCAACGACCATGACGTCCGCTTTGTCGAGGACGACTGGGAGAGCCCGACGCTCGGCGCCTGGGGCCTTGGCTGGGAGGTCTGGCTCAACGGCATGGAGGTCACGCAGTTTACGTACTTCCAGCAGGTGGGCGGTATCGAGGTCGACCCCGTGCCCGTCGAGATTACCTATGGCCTGGAGCGTATCGCCATGTACGCCCAGGGCGTCAACTCGGTCTACGATCTGGTGTGGAGCTACCTGCCCGATGGCACGCCCATGACCTACGGCGACGTGTTCCTCGAGAACGAGCGCGAATTCAGTGCCTATAACTTTGAGGTCGCCAACGTCGAGATGATGCGTCAGAAGTTTGATGACTACGAGGCCGAGTGCCATTCCTGCCTGGAGCGCAAGCTGCCGTTGCCCGCATACGACTGCGTCATGAAGTGCAGCCACGCTTTCAATCTGCTCGATGCCCGCGGCGCTCTGTCTGCGGTCGAGCGTGCCAACTACATCCTGCGTGTCCGCGCCGTCGCCAAGGCGTGCTGCGAGGCCTATATGGCCGAGGTCGCCGGAGTCAACGAGAATGCCAACCAGGAAGGCGAGGTGGCGTAAGCCATGGCAGACGCTAAGGATTTCCTGTTTGAGATCGGTACGGAGGAAATGCCCTCCGCACCGCTGAACAATGCCGTCAAGCAGCTTGGCACCATGATCGCCAAGGGTCTCGACGAGGCCGGTCTGGCCCACGGCGAGGTCCGCGTGATCTCGAGTCCGCGTCGTTTGGCTGCACTCGTGGCCGACGTCGCCACCGCGACCGATGAGGTTCACGAGGTCAAGCGTGGCCCCGCGGCCAACATTGCCTTCGACGCGGACGGTAACACCACCAAGGCCGCCCAGGGCTTCGCCCGTAAGTTCGGTGTGGCTGCCGAGGATCTGGTCCGTCGCGAGGACACCGACGGTCGTGAGTACGTCTTTGCCGAGAAGAACATTCCTTCCGCTCCGGCTACTCCGATCCTGACGGCCCTGTGCGAGAAGACCATCGCCGGCCTGCAGTGGCCCAACTACCGCTCCCAGCGCTGGGGCCACGAGCACGCGACGTTCGTGCGTCCGGTCCGCTGGATTTGCTGCCTTCTGGGCGAGGACGTCGTGCCCGTCACCTTTGCTGACGTGACGAGCGGCAACACCACGCGCGGTCATCGCGTCTTGGGCGCCGGCGACCATGTTGTCGCCAGCCCCGCCGTCTACGAGCAGGTGCTCGAGGACGCCGGCGTGCTTTCTGCCGAGCGTCGTCGTGAGGCCATCCTTGCCGGCATCGCCGAGGTCGAGGCTGTTCGCCCCGGCTGCCATGTTGATACGCCCAAGAAGGTCTTTGAGGAGGTCATCAACCTCTGCGAGTGGCCGACGGTGCTCGTCGGTACCTTCGACGAGGAGTTCCTCAAGGTCCCGCACGAGATTATCTGCGAGTCCATGCTCACCAACCAGCGCTACTTCCCGATCTATGACGGCGAGGGCAAGCTCACGCGTGAGTTCGTGGTCGTTTCCAACAGCAAGCCCGAGAACGCCGAGCGTGTGATCGACGGCAACGAGCGCGTCGTGCGCGCCCGCCTGGACGACGCCAAGTTCTTCTACGAGGAGGACCTGAAGATCTCCCTCGACGAGTTCCGCGAGCGTCTGGCCAAGGTCGCCTTCCAGGAGAAGCTCGGCAGCGTGCTCGCCAAGTCCGAGCGTGTTGAGCAGCTCGCGCTCGCCATCGCCCGCGAGGCCCATCTGGGCGCCCACCTGGCCGCCGACGCCGCTCGCGCCGCTCACCTGTGCAAGGCCGACCTGGTGTCCAACGCCGTCGTCGAGTTCACGAGCCAACAGGGCGTGATGGGTGGTTACTACGCGACCGCGATGGGGGAGAACGACGAAGTCGCCCACGCCATTCGCGACCACTATCGTCCCCGCTTTGCCGGCGACGAGCTGCCCGAGGGTACCGCCGGCTGCATCGTGGCCTGCGCCGACAAGCTCGATACCATCGCCGGTATCTTTGCCATCGGCGAGCCCCCGACCGGCTCTTCCGACCCGTACGCGCTGCGTCGTGCCGCTATCGGCATCATCAACATCCTGCGCGACCGTCTGCCGATCGACCCCACGTCGCTGATTGACTTTGCCCTTGAGCTCTATAGCGAGCAGGGCATTGAGTTCGACGCCGCCGAGGTCGCCCAGCAGGTCCGCGACTTCTTCCACGGCCGCCTGGTGAGCATGGCCCGCGACGAGAAGATTCCGGCCGATACCGTCGCCGCCGTCTCTGCGGTGCATATCATCGCCCCGTCCGTCTTCTTTGCCCGCTGCGCTGCCCTCGACGAGGCCCGCAAGAATGACGCTGAGACGTTCGACAACCTGGCTACCGCCTATGCCCGTGCCGCGCATATCTCGAAGCCCGAGCTGGGTGCGGAGTACGACCGCGCCCTGATGGGCGAGGCCGAACTCGCGCTCGCCGACGCCTCCGAGGCTGCTCAGACCGCTGTCGATGCCGCCCTTGCTGCCGAGGACTACCCGGCCGCATTTGCTGCCCTCGCCGCCCTGCGTGCCCCCATCGACCGCTTCTTCGACGAGGTCATGGTCATGGACAAGGACGAGCAGCTTCGCGATAATCGCCTTAAGCTGCTCAACCGCTTCGAGGCCGTTTTCTCCGGCATCGCCAACATCGGTGAGCTTGCCCGCAAAAAGTAAGCCAGCCTGCGCATAAGCGCAAAAGGAGCCCCGCATGGATTGCCCGGTCACCGCTCGTCCCACCGTTATCGTTATCTCCGATTCGCTCGGCGATACCGCTTGTGAGGTGGTGCTTGCGGCGTCCGGGCAATTTGATGAAGGGGCTTTTCGTCTCTTGCGCCTGCCCAAGGTGACCTCGGTGGAGCAGGTCAAGTCATTTGTGGGGCCGCGCGTCGATGCCGACCATCGCGATGTCGCCGTGTTCCATACCATTGTCGATCCGGCGCTTCGCGCCCGCGTGCTCGATTACCTGGGTATGCTGCATATCCGTTCGGTCGACCTGATCGGCCCGACGCTTGCCGTGCTGTCGTCGCTCATCGGTGTGCCGCCCAAGTGCGTTGCGGGCGTGATTCACAAGACCGATGACCGCTATTTCCATCGTATCGAGGCCATGGAGTATTTCGTTGAGCACGATGACGGTCGTGGTTGCGACGATCTGTCGGGTGCCGATATCGTGCTGCTGGGTGTGTCGCGTACATCCAAGACGCCGCTGTCGATGTATTTAGCCTATCAGGGCTACAAGGTTGCCAATGTCCCACTGGCGCATGGCATGGAGCCGCCCAAGTCGATTTACGAGGTTGACCCGATGCGCCTGTTCGGCTTGATTTCGACCGTCGATGTGATTTCCGAAATTCGCGATAGCCGCTTGGGCGATGACTACGCCCGTGCCGTTGCCGGCTCCTATGCGGAGCCCGAGAGCGTGCGTAGTGAGCTTGCGGAAGCCCGCGCGCTCATGAAACGCCTGGGCTGCTTTGTAGTGCGTACCGACGGCAAGGCGATTGAGGAGAGCGCCTCCGAGATCATTGCCCACCTCGAAGAGATCCGAGAAGCCAGGGCCCGCCGTGCCGCCCGTCGCGCTCAACAAAGCTAGCTTATGTGGGACGGGTTTGTCTGGGTAGCTAAAATAGCCCCGTCCCAAATTAGCTACCCAAAGAGATTACCTCAAAATAATGCATGATTATGGTAAAGCGATTTAGCAGTTATTACCGCTTTTGACCTGCAAGTTACTTGCATTGGTATCTTCATAAGGCAACCACCTTTACCTACCGTTTACCGTCATATTTACCACGTTTACCAAACCGCGCATCCTCTGCTCAAGCCTGTCCAAAACCCGCCGTATAGTTCCCTCACGGCTCGCATCCGGCGGGCCAATTCGTTACCACGGTCGTGCGCGAGAGCGCATGGAAGGGGAAGTATCGTGAGCGATTGCAAGAGGGTTTACCGTTTTGGAACCGACGCCCAGGGCACCTGTGTCACCGAGGGTGACAAGTCCATGAACTTCGTGCTTGGCGGCAAAGGCGCAAACCTTGCCGAGATGAGCCGCATCGGCCTGCCGGTCCCCGGTGGCTTTACCATTACCTGCCAGACCTGTGTTGCGTACTCCGGTGCCGGTAACGTCTGGCCCGAGGGCGCACTCGATGAGATCGTTTCCGCCGAGGCAGACCTCGAGGCCCGCTGCGGCAAGAAGCTCGGTGACGCCAACGATCCGCTGCTCGTGTCGGTTCGCTCGGGTGCTCCGTTCTCCATGCCCGGCATGATGGACACGGTTCTCAACCTGGGCCTCAACGATGATTCCGTCCAGGGCCTTATCGCCCAGACGCAAAACCCGCGTTTTGCCTGGGATAGCTACCGCCGCTTTATCCAGATGTTCTCCAACGTCGTCATGGGCGTCGATGCCGATCTGTTCGAGAACGCCCTGACCCGGGCCCGCCTGGTCGCCGGCGTTCGTGTCGATTCCGAGCTTTCGGCCGAGGACCTGCAGGAGCTCGTCGAGACCTTCAAGGGCATTTTCTCCGAGAACGTCGAGGCCGCCCTGTACCCCGAGCTCGAGGTCGCTGACGGCAAGCCCGTCTTCCCGCACGACCCGGAGCTCCAGCTGCGTCTTGCCATCCAGGCCGTCTTTGGCAGCTGGATGAACGAGCGCGCCTGCATCTACCGCAAGCAGCATGGTATCTCCGACGAACTCGGCACCGCCGTCAACGTTCAGGCTATGGCCTTTGGCAATAAGGGCGAGACCTCCGCGACCGGCGTCGCCTTCACGCGCAATCCGGCCGACGGCACCAAGGAGTTTTACGGCGACTTTCTGGTTAACGCCCAGGGCGAGGACGTCGTCGCCGGCATCCGAAACACCGAGCCCATCGCCGACCTCAAGACCACCTCGGGCCTCGAGTCCGCAGGCGAGGAGCTCGAGCGCGTGTTCCTGACGCTCGAGGATCATTACCGCGATATGTGCGATATCGAGTTCACCATCGAGCAGGGCAAGCTCTGGATGCTCCAGACCCGCGTGGGCAAGCGCACCGCCACTGCCGCCCTGCGCATTGCTATCGAAATGGTCGAGGAGGGCCTGATCACCCGCGAGGAAGCCGTGGGGCGCATCGACCCCGCACAGCTCGATCAGCTCCTGCACCCGCAGTTCGATGCCTCCAAGAAGTATGAGGCACTTGCTACCGGCCTTAACGCCAGCCCCGGTGCCGCCGTGGGCGAGGTCGTGTTCTCGAGCGATGACGCCGTCGCGCGCGCCAACGAGGGTCACAAGGTCATTTTGGTTCGCTGGGAGACCAACCCCGACGATCTGAAGGGCATGGTCGCTGCCGAGGGCATCCTCACCAGCCATGGTGGCAAGACGAGCCACGCAGCCGTTATCGCCCGCGGCATGGGTACGCCCTGCGTCTGCGGTGTCGAGCGCTTCCACATCGACGCCGCCGAGAAGGTCGTGCACATCGATGGCAGCGACCGCGTACTGCACGAGGGCGACATCATCTCCATCGACGGTACCCAGGGCATCATCGTCGACGGCGCCGTTGACCTGGTCTCCGCCGAGCTCACCGGCGATCTGGACACCATCCTGTCCTGGGCCGACGAGATCCGCCTGGATGAGAGCTGTGGCCACGCCAACCATGTGCGCGTCAATGCCGACAACCCCGAGGATGCCGAGCTCGCGCTTGAGTTTGGTGCCGAGGCCATCGGCCTGTGCCGCACCGAGCACATGTTCCTGGGCGATCGCAAGAACATCATCCAGAGCTTCATCCTGTCTGATGACGAGGCCGTGAAGCAGCAGGCCCTGGCCGACCTGCTCAAGGTCCAGACTGAGGACTTCCTGGCGATGTTTAAGACGATGTCCGGTCGCGATGTAGTCGTTCGCCTGCTCGATCCGCCGCTTCATGAGTTCCTGGATGATCCTCGCGAGCTCGAGGTCGCCATCACCAAGAAGGAAACCGCTGGCGCCAGCGAGGAAGAGCTCGCTGCACTTCGTGCTCGCCTGCGTCGTATCGACGGCATGGTCGAGTCGAACCCCATGCTCGGTCTGCGCGGTGTGCGCCTGTCCGTTGTCTTTGCCGACCTGCCGCTCATGCAGGTTCGCGCTGTCGCTACGGCTGCCGCTCGCCTTATCAAGGAGGGTGTCGATCCGCGCCCCGAGATTATGGTCCCGCTCGTCTCCATCACGGCCGAGCATGTCCAGACCCGCGAGGTCATCGAGCGCGTCATCGCCGAGGTTTCCGCCGAGGAGGGCGTCGAGCTCAACATTCCCGTGGGCACTATGCTCGAGCTGCCGCGCGCTTGCATGGTCGCCGACGAGATTGCGCAGCATGCCGACTTCTTCTGCTTTGGCACCAACGACCTCACCCAGACGACCTTCGGCTTCTCCCGCGACGATGCCGAGGCCAAGTTCATTCCGCTGTACCTGCACAAGAAGATCCTGAAGGACAACCCCTTCGAGACCATCGACACGGCGGTGCTGGAGCTCGTGCGCTTGGCCGTCGAGAAGGGCCGCGCCATCAACCCCGGCATGCACTTTGGCGTGTGCGGCGAGCACGGCGGCGACCCCAAGTCCATCAAGGGCCTGTTTAACGTGGCCGATGTGGACTATGTGTCCTGCTCGCCCTACCGCGTGCCCCTCGCACGCCTGGCTGCCGCCCAGGCCAAGCTCGAGGCGAAGCGCTCCGCCTAACGTTTTGGGTTTAGACGCCTAGCGTAGCCCCCTTCATGCCGCCCGTCTCATTCGTGAGGCGGGCGGTTATCATGTGCGGGTTTTGTCTTTTTGTCTGCGTAAAAAATTGTTCTTGCAGCAGAAACCCGCGCGTGTATACTCGAATACGTTTGTTCAACTACGTGCCGGCCAAGGTGGTACGGCACCTCTAGAAGAGTAAGGAATTGCACATGGATTACATCCGCGCAATCGAGCGCCAGCAGATCCGCGAGGACATTCCTCAGGTTCGCGTCGCCGACAACGTCAAGGTTCACTACCGCATTAAGGAAGGCGACCGCGAGCGCATCCAGGTTTTCCAGGGCGACGTCATCCGCATGGCCGGCGCCGGTGCCCGCGAGACCTTCACCGTCCGCAAGATGTCCTTCGGTGTCGGTGTTGAGCGTACCTTCCCGCTTCACAGCCCCAAGATCGCCAAGCTCGAGGTCGTTCGTCATGGTCGCGTCCGTCGCGCCAAGCTGTACTACCTCCGCGACAAGGTGGGCAAGGCTGCTCGCATCCCCGAGAAGCGCTAAGAAGATCGCAGCGTCTGTCCACTCGTTTGGACACAAGGGTCACCTTCGGGTGGCCCTTCTTTTTATCTGATTTGCATGCAAGGAGGGCCTGGTATGGCCAACATGACGAGCTCGGTTTCGGCATCGCAGGTTGCCGGAGAGCTGGCGAGCGCTACGTTTGAGGAGATTCCCGCCCTCGTGGAGCATTATCGCGAGGACCCGCGCCAGCAGGTGATCAAGGCTTGTGAACGCGCCCTCAAACGCCATGCCAAAGAGGTTGCCGAGCGCGAGCGCGTCAATGGCATGTACGAGCTTATGCATGAGCTTGGCGGCGATGGGGTGATCGTTGGTGTCGACGAGGTGGGTCGCGGATCGGTTGCCGGTCCCTTGACGGTGTGCGCCGTGTGCCTTCCCATGAAGCCGCGCGTCTGGGGCATCAACGATTCCAAAAAGCTCACGCCGGCGCGCCGCGAGCTGCTCTCGGTGAAGATTGCCGAGGTGGCGACGGCGATCGGTTTTTGCCATATCGCGCCTAAGGATATCGATGAGATGGGCATGGCGCGTGCCATTCGTGCCGCCGTCGCGGGCGCCGTGGCCGATACGGGACTTGAACCCGACTGTGTCCTCATGGATGGCAACCCCTTGGGCGCCGTTCCCAACGAGCGCGATGTGGTGAAGGGCGATGCCAAAATCGCCTGCATCGCCGCGGCGTCCATCATGGCGAAGGTCACGCGTGACGAGATGATGGTCGAGTACGACGCCGAGTATCCCGAGTACCATCTGGCCGAGTCGAAGGGCTATGCAAGCCCCGAGCACATCGAGGCCATTCGCAAACATGGACTTTGTCCGCTGCACCGCGTGAGCTTTTGCGGAAACTTTCTGCAGACTGAGCGCCTTTTCTAGGTCAATTGTGGAGAAAGGGACCTCTGGGGTTTTGTAAACCTGCTGGTAGCGGGCCGTATGCAACAGCATTGCTGCGTACGGCCCGTTTTTTGACGGCATTTGGTCAGCTTTTGGTTTGCTTCCGGTACTTACCCGCATGAAAGGTGCCCTCATCATCGGGGCAATGCAGCGTGCGGGAAAGGAGACCCCATGAGTGCCGCAAGCAAAAAGAGCAAGACGCAGCAGCTCAAGGAGCGTTGGGAAAACGGCGAGCTCGACTGCGGGGCGATGACGCCCGAGTTTATCAAGGGGCTCAGTCCCCGCGAGCTGGGTATGCTGGGCGAGCTGATCACCATCGACTACTTTAACGAGCGCGGCTACTCCTTGCTGGAGCAGGGTTATCGTTGCACCGAGGGCGAGGCCGATCTGGTGCTGCTCGATGAGCTCGACGATGTCGTGGTGATGGTCGAGGTCAAGACGAGACGCGTCGCCCTGGATTGCACCACGCGGGTCTTTCCCGAGGAGGCCGTGGACGCCCAAAAGCAACGCCGCTACCGCCGCATCGCAAGTTGCTATCTCATGGAGCATTATCCGCTCAAGGCGATTCGCTTCGACGCCGTGGGCGTCACCATTCGCGGCGGGCATATCGCCGAGATCGAGCATCAGTACAACGCGTTCGATTGGCAGGTGTCGTGATGGCGTTCGAGACGTTTGCCGTTCACGCGGCCTGCATCCGTGGCGTCGAGGCGATTCACGTCACGGTCGAGGTCTCGCTTGCCGGCGGCGTTCCGGGCATTCAGATGCTCGGCATTCCGAGTATGGAGGTGATGGAGTCACGCGGTCGTATTCGCTGCGCGATGCGCTCCGCCGGGTTTGAAATCCCGCGCTCGGGCATTACGGTCAATCTGGCGCCTGGCGATATTCGCAAGACCGGTAGCGGCTTTGATCTGCCCATCGCCATCGCGGTATTGGCGGCCGATGGTCAGATTCCCCGCGACAACCTCGATCGTTGTCTTATCGCAGGTGAGCTTGGCTTGGACGGTACGGTGCTTCCTGTCAAGGGCGAGGTGGCGTTTCAGCTATTGGCGCGTGATATGGGGCTGTCTTTTATCGCCGGCAGGTCAGACCAGCATGTGCCACTCGCGGGCGTGGATTGTGGATTCATCGATCATTTGTCTCAGCTTGCCCATGGCATGGGCGATGCCGCGCGGCACTACTTGGATTCTGAAGTGCTCGAGGCGACCTTTGAGCCCGAACTCGACTATGCCGACGTACTGGGGCAGGAAGTCGCCAAACGCGGCATGGCGCTGGCGGCAGCGGGTGAGCTCGGTTTGCTTATGGTCGGGTCCCCGGGATCGGGCAAGACGATGCTCGCCCGTCGTATGACCGGCATCCTGCCCGAGCTTTCCGTTGAGGACCAGCAGGAGGCGCTGTGCATCCATTCGGTCTTGGGCGAGAACATCGATGGCTTATTGGCAGGTCATCGGCCATTTCGAAGTCCCCATCACAGCATATCAACGGCTGGCCTCATTGGCGGAGGGCGCCCGGTGCATCCGGGTGAGATCAGCCTGGCTCATGGCGGCGTGCTCTTTTTGGACGAGCTTGCCGAGTTTCCCACGAGTGTGCTGCAGACGCTGCGTCAGCCCATCGAGCGCGGCTATGTGAGGATCGTGCGCGTCGACGGGGCCTTTACCTTCCCGTCGCGCTTTCAGCTGCTGGCTGCGAGCAATCCCTGTCCCTGCGGCTTTTTGGGCGACCGTGAGGTGCCATGCCGCTGCTCGGCGGCGATGGTCGAGCGCTATCGGTCAAAGCTGCGCGGTCCTTTGGCCGACCGTATCGACATGATGATCGATGTGACCCGTCCCGACCCCCAAGTGATTATCGAGGGTGCGGAGGGTATGTCGTCTGCCGAGTTACGTGACTACGTTGTGCGCGGTCGCGCTTTTCGCGCTTGGCGCGAATCCCGTATGGACGATGCTGATGCCGGGGCCGAGGATGACGAGACACGGTCCATTGACGGCGTCGTTTCGACCTTTGAGCTCGATGATGCGGCGGAGAAGTGTGTGCTCGGCCTGTCCAAACGCATGCATCTCACGGGCCGCGGCATCGTGCGCCTGGTGCGTATCGCGCGTACAATCGCTGACGTCGCCGAGAGCGAGCAGGTGACGCAGGACCATGTGCTCGAGGCGGCGATGTACCAGGGAAGGAGGGACCAATGATAGCCGAGGGGACCTTTGAGCTGCATCCAGGTGATGCGTTGTATCCCGAGACCGTTTTGGAGCTTTCTGATGTACCCCAGACGCTCTATGTGCGCGGCAATCCCGAGGTGCTTTCGACACCCGCGCTCTCCATCATCGGCGCGCGCAAGGCCTCGCCGTATGGTCTTGCCGTGGCAGAGCTTGCGGCAAAGGTGGCGGTCGAGGCGGGAGTGACGGTAGTTTCGGGCGGCGCGGTCGGTTGTGACCAGGCCTCGGGTTGGGCTGCGGTCAACGCCGGCGGCAAACACGTCGTGGTGCTGGGGACGGGCGCCGACGTGGTCTACCCGCGTTCGAGCGCGGGGCTTATTATGCGCACGCTCGATACGGGTGGCGCGGTCGTGTCGATCTCTCCGTGGGGCATGGGTCCGCGCAAGTTTGCCTTTCCGCGCCGCAATCGCGTGATCGCGGCCCTGTCGCAAGCCCTCTTTGTTTCCGAGGCGGGTATGCCTTCCGGAACGTTTTCTACAGCCGAGGCTGCTATGGATTTGGGGCGCGAACTTCTTGTCGTGCCGGGGTCGATCCTATCGCCCGAGTCGCGTGGCACGAATTACCTCATTGCGAACGGCGCCTGCTGCATTGTCGACGAGGAGTCCATCGAGATGGCTATCTCTCGCATATACGGCACCCTGCGCTACTCGCGCCCTGATGCGCCCGGTATCGCCGACCTGGATGCCACGCAGCAGGTCGTGATGCATGCCCTCATTGCCTCGCCGCTCAAGGTCGATGATATCGCCGCGCTCGTCTCCCTCGATGCCGTCGGCGTACTCAAGCTCCTGGGTTCGCTCGAGCTTGAGGGCCTCATCGAGCGCATGATGGATGGAAGGTATGCGCCCTCCAAGTTTGCCCTTCACGCCCAGACGCCCTTCGGTCACAATGGAAAACGTGTCAATTAGAAAGGTGTTTGCAGATGCTGTTTGATCAGGTGACGGTTATCGGTGGCGGTCTGGCGGGATCGGAATGTGCGATTCAGCTGGCAGATCGCGGGTTCGCCGTAAAGCTGTGCGAGATGCGCCCGCAAGTAAGCTCTCCTGCCCACCATACCGATCACTTGGCGGAGCTCGTCTGCTCCAATTCGTTTAAGTCGACCCGCCCCGATTCCGCCGCCGGTCTGCTGAAGGCCGAGCTCGAGCGCATGGGCTCGGTGCTGCTCGACTGCGCTCATCGCGCCGCCGTTCCCGCTGGCGGCGCCCTGGCGGTCGACCGTGTTACATTCTCCGAGCTCGTCGAGGCCGAGGTTGCCGCCCGCCCCAATATCGAGGTCGTCCACGGTGAGGTCACCCAGATTCCCGAGGGCCATGTGGTTATCGCCGCGGGCCCCTTGTGCTCGCCGGCATTGAGCGAGGAGGTCATGAAGCTTGTCGGTGGTGACGCCCTGGCGTTCTTTGACGCGGCCGCCCCGATTGTCGATGCCTCGACGCTCGATATGGACGTGCTGTTCTCGCAGTCGCGCTACGAGGAGCAGGGGAGTGGCGACTATCTCAATGCCCCGCTCAACAAGGAAGAGTACGAGGCCTTTATCGAGGCGCTTACCACGGCCGATCGCGTGGTGCTCAAGGATTTTGAGGGCGGGGACCTGTTTCAGGCCTGCCAGCCTGCCGAGGAGGTTGCGCGCACGGGCAAGGATGCCATCCGTTTTGGTGCCATGAAGCCCGTCGGGCTCACCGACCCGCGCACCGGTCGCCGTCCCTGGGCGGCGATCCAGCTGCGCGCCGAGAACAAGGAGAAGACGGCCTATAACCTGGTTGGCTTCCAGACCAACCTGACCTTCGGCGAACAGAAGCGCGTCTTTCGTATGGTTCCCGGACTGGAGAACGCCGAGTTCTTCCGCTACGGCGTCATGCACCGCAACACCTTTGTCGATGCGCCGCACGTGCTCGATGGCACCTTTGCCGTGCCCGGCACGAGCGTGCGCCTGGCCGGTCAGATTACCGGCACCGAGGGGTACATGGAAGCCGTGGCGACGGGTCTGCTCGCCGCGCTCAACACCTATGCCGAGGCTGTCGAGGCTGCTCCCGTCGAGCTGCCGCGCGTGGGCGCCCTGGGCGCGCTCGTGGGGTATGCGACCGACCCGGCTACGGTGGGCTACCAGCCCATGCACGTCAACTTTGGCCTCGTGCCGCCGCTCGAGGACGGTAAGCGTCGCAGCAAGCGCGATCGTTACCAGGCCTACGCGGACCGGGCCCTTAAGGCCCTGGATGCCTATCTGGAAACGCGCTCCGATCTGTTTGGAGGCGAGAGGTCATAACTTTTGACCTGTACGATGCCGTCGACTCGTTTATCACCTATATCGCACGTGTCGAAGGGCTCGCTCCCAATACAGTAACAGCCTACGCTTCGCGGCTCGAGCGCTTCGCCGCGTGGTGCGAACGTGAGGACGTCGACGCTCGCGCCGCCGACGTACGGACCGTTCGTTCCTATTTGGCCGAGCTGTCGCGTGGCCAAGTGGCGGCTCGGACCCTTGCGGCACACCTGTCTGCCATTCGCTCGCTCTATCGGTGGATGGCTGCCGAGGAAATCGTTGAGGGCGATGCGGTCTCGGCGATATCCTCTCCCAAACTGCCGCGCGATCTTCCCGGTGTGCTGACGACCCGGCAAGTCGAGTCATTGCTCAAGACCCCCGATACCTCGGCGCCTGCGGGGCTGCGCGATGCGGCGATGCTCGAGCTACTTTATGCCTCCGGCGCGCGAATCTCGGAGCTCGCGGCGCTCAACGTGGAGTCCATTGCTTGGTCCGAGCGAACGCTGCGACTTTGGGGCAAGGGGAGCAAAGAGCGTATCGTACCCTTGTATCGGCGCGCTCTCGAGGCGACTCGTCACTATATTGAGGAGGGGAGGCCACAGCTCCTTGCACAGGCAAAGCGCGGCGACGGCGTGAACGGCGTGCATCCGCTGTTTATCTCGGCGCGCGGAAACCGTATGAGTGCCGCCATGCTCAGGCGGCGGTTTCATATGCTGGCGACGCTCGCCGGCATTCCGGCCGACATCGCCCCGCATGCGATGCGCCATACCTTTGCGACCGACTTGCTCGAGGGCGGCGCGGACCTGCGCTCGGTTCAAGAGCTGCTAGGTCATGCGAGCCTGTCCACGACGCAGATCTACACGCATCTCACACCCGATCGGCTTAAGCGGGCTGTGGCTCAAGCCCATCCCCGCGGCGAATAGTGGCTGGGACGTCCCGCGCCGCGCTCAGGTGTGTGGTTTTGATTGCGGGTTGGCAGGAAGATGCATTCCTGCTATCATTCGTCGGGTTGCTTCACGGCAACAGGTTTTTATCACGCACGCGCGGCTACTTCATACCGTGGTGCCCGGGCTTTGGTAGCACATGTCCGGGTTGGTTTTGGAGGATGACCCCGCGCGGAGGCAAACCACAGGAGGTTTAACATGGCTACCAAGATTAATATCCGCACCCTGCTCGAGGCCGGCTGCCACTTCGGTCACCAGACCCGTCGCTGGAACCCCAAGATGAAGCCGTTCATCTTCGGTGAGCGCAACGGCATCTACATCCTCGACCTCAAGCAGACCATCCTCGACGCCGACCAGGCCTACACCTTCGTCAAGAACGTCGCCAAGGGCGGCAACGTGCTGTTCGTCGGCACCAAGAAGCAGGCTCAGGAGGCCGTCAAGAACGCTGCTGAGCGCGCTAATATGCCCTACATCAACCAGCGTTGGCTCGGCGGTATGCTGACCAACTTCGTCACCATCCGCTCCCGCATCAACCGCATGGAGGAGCTCGAGGCCATGGTCGAGGACGGCCGCATGGCAGTGCTCCCCAAGAAGGAGCAGGCTGTGCTCGGCAAGGAGCTCACCAAGCTCCAGACCAACCTCGGTGGCGCCCGCGACATGAAGGGTCTGCCCCAGGCTCTCTTCGTCATCGACACTAAGCGCGAGGAGAACGCCATCAAGGAGGCTCAGCGCCTGAACATCCCCGTCGTCGCTCTGATCGACACCAACTCCGATCCCGACGAGGTCGAGTACGGCATCCCCTGCAACGATGACGCTATCTCCGCTGTCACCCTTATGTGCGAGCTCATGGCTGACGCCTGCCTCGCTGGCTCCGGTAAGGAGCAGGTCTCCGAGGCCGAGATGGCCGCTGAGCCCAAGGCCGAGTAAATCAGTCTTAGTTAATTCTTTTTCATCTCTTTGAAAGGAACCACAATGGCCCAGATTACCGCCGCTATGGTCAAGCAGCTCCGCGAGATGACCGACTCCCCGATGATGGAGTGCAAGAAGGCTCTCGTCGAGGCTGACGGCGACATGGACGCCGCTGTCGACGTTCTGCGTAAGAACGGCCTTGCCAAGGCTGCCAAGAAGGCTGGCCGTGAGACCAACGAGGGCGCTGTCGCCGCATTCGTCTCCGAGGATGGCAAGACCGGCGCTCTGCTCGAGCTCTCCTGCGAGACCGACTTCGTTGGCTCCAACGCCAAGTTCACCGGCTTTGCTTCTAAGGTCGCTGAGGTTGTCGCTACCACCGAGCCTGCTGACGTCGACGCTCTGCTCGAGAAGCCGATGGGCGAGGAGACCGTTTCCTCCGAGCTCACCGAGATGATTCACATCATGGGCGAGAACATGAAGATCTCCCGCTTCGCTGCCCGCAAGGCCGAGAACGGCGCGCTCGCTTCTTACATCCACATGGGTGGTAAGATCGGCGTCCTCGTCGAGTTCGCCTTCGAGAAGGCCGAGACCGCTCAGGCTGAGTCCTTCAAGACCTTCGCTCACGACGTTGCCCTTCAGGTTGCCGCCGTCGCCCCGATCTGCGCTACCCGCGATCAGGTTCCGGCCGAGACCGTCGAGCACGAGAAGCAGATCTACATGGCCCAGGCTGCCGAGTCCGGCAAGCCCGAGGCTATCCAGGAGAAGATGGCTGTTGGCCGTCTGGAGAAGTTCTACAAGCAGTCCGTGCTCACCGAGCAGGAGTTCATCAAGGACAGCTCCCTCACCATCAAGAAGTACGCTGAGCAGGTCTCCAAGGAGCTCGGCGACACCATTACCGTCGTTGCCTTTGACCGTCTGGTCCGTGGCGAGTAAATAAGCTCTTGTAGCTGGTAATGAGCAGGCTGTGGGTTTTACTCACAGCCTGCTTTTTCATGGCTCTTATCAGAGCCTTTGATATCATATTGAGAGTCTAATTAAAGGAGGATCGCTTTGTCCGACATCCGATATAAACGAGTGCTTCTTAAGCTTTCCGGCGAAGCGCTGATGGGCGACGGCCAATATGGCATCGACCCCAAGGTTACCGATCATCTTGCCAAGCAGGTCAAGGAGCTGCTCGCCGTTGGCCATGAGGTCGGCGTCGTTGTCGGCGGCGGCAATATTTTCCGCGGCATGGCAGGCGCTGCCGGTGGCATGGAGCGTGCTCAGGCCGACTACATGGGCATGCTGGCAACCGTTATGAACGCGCTCGCTCTGCAGGATGCCTTCGAGCATAACGATGTTCCCTGCCGCGTGATGAGCGCTATCCAGATGAACGAGATCTGCGAGCCCTATATTCGCCGTCGCGCCATCAACCACCTTTCCAAGGGCAACGTCGTTATTTTTGCCGCCGGTTCGGGCAATCCGTACTTTACGACCGACACCGCCGCGGCTCTTCGTGCGTGCGAGATCGGCGCCGAGATTCTGATTAAAGCCACCAAGGTTGACGGCATCTACGACAAGGATCCCGTCAAGTGCGCCGATGCCGTCCGTTTTGACAAGATTACCTATCACGAGGTTCTCGTTCGCGGCCTGCAGGTTATGGATTCCACGGCTACGGCTCTGTGCCAGGATAACCGTATGCCGATTTTGGTCCTCAACATCGATGGCGAGGACACCGTCAAGCGCGCGCTTTCGGGTGAGCCCGTCGGCACGCTCGTCTATCAGGAGGATTAAGCATGGCAGAGAACATCACCGCCCATATGGACAAGTCGCTCGAGTCCCTCAAGCATAACTTCTCCAAGGTTCGTACCGGCCGCGCCAATGCCAACATTCTGTCCGACATCACCGTTGATTATTACGGTGTTCCCACGCCGGTCACGCAGGTTGCCGCCGTCAAGACCCCCGAGGCCCACATGCTGCTCATCGAGCCGTGGGACAAGGCGCTCATCAATGCTATCGTCAAGGCCATCGGCGCTTCCAATCTGGGTATTACCCCCAACTCTGATGGCACCGTCGTTCGTCTGCCGTTCCCGGCGCCCACTGAGGAGCGCCGTCGCGAACTCGTCAAGGAGTGCCGCGAGTACGCCGAGCAGGCCAAGGTATCTATCCGTAACATCCGTCGCGACTTCAACAATAAGCTTGAGCGCGATGAGGAGCTCACCGAGGACGATGTCCGTCGCGAGCAGGCCAAGGTCCAGAAGCACACCGATGAGTATGTCGCCAAGGTCGAGGAGCTTCTGAAGGAAAAAGAAGCCGAGGTCATGGAGATCTAAGGTGCAATACGACGAGCATAAACTGGTCGAGTACTTTGCCGACGCCCCTGCGGGCGTCGGTTTTTCCGACCTTGACCTCAATAACATTCCGCACCATATCTCGTGCATCATGGACGGCAACGGTCGTTGGGCCACGTCGCGCGGTCTTGCACGCACCGAGGGTCATAAGGCAGGTATCCTCTCGCTGCGCGAGATCATTACCGCCTGCGTGCGCCTGGGCGTCGACGTGCTTTCTGCCTATGCGTTTTCTACCGAAAACTGGAACCGTCCGCAGCATGAGGTCAACGTCTTGATGCATCTGTTTGCCAAGACGTTTAATGACGAGCTGCCGCTTCTTAAGCGCGAAAATGTGCGTGTTGTCTTTTTGGGCGACATTTCCGCGCTGCCCAAGAAGACCCGCGACGTTTTTGAACGCGGTCTTGCCGAGTGCGCCGATCACACCGGTATGACGCTGGCGCTTGCCGTCAACTACGGCGCGCGTGCCGAGATTACCCGCGCTGTCCGTCAGATTGCACTCGACGCTGCCGCCGGTAAGATCGATCCTGCCGCAATTGATGACGACATGGTGGCTTCCCACCTCTATACCGCCGGCCTTCCCGATCCTGAGCTTGTGATTCGCACCTCAGGTGAGCTGCGCCTTTCGAACTATCTGTTGTGGCAGGTGGCTTATTCCGAATTCTACGTCACCGATACCTATTGGCCCGACTTTGATCGTTGGGGCCTTGTCGACGCCATTTTGGCCTATCAGGGCCGTGACCGTAGGTTTGGTGGACTGAGCAAGACCGAGGAGGCTTAATCGTGTCCGATCGTCCCAAGGCATCTGCTCCCAAGACGCCTGTGCGCAAAGCTGCCACTGCGGGAGCGCCTGCAGCGAAGAGCGGCACCGGTTCGTGGCTGGCGGGCTTTATTACCCGTGCCGCCGCCGGTATCGTCTACGCCGTTGTCTTTATCCTGTGCCTGGTTTTGGGTATCGTGCCCACGGCCATCTTTGTTTCTGTCATGAGCGGTCTGTGCTGCTATGAGTTTTTCCGTATGACAAGGCTCGATGGCAAGATGGCTAACGAGCGCATGGGTATCGCTGCCGCCGTACTCTTTCCGCTGTCGGCGTTGGGCGATTCGATGTTGCTGAATGCCCTGCTTTTTGCCTTGATGCTCGCTGTGGGCATTTGGTATGTCTGGTCGCCGCGTACCCGCATCTCTGATGTGGCCGTGACGCTCATGGGTCCCATCTACACTGGCTTTATGCTGTCGGCTATCGTGCTGCTGCGCGATGCCGTGCCCGGTTTTGCCGGCGCCCTGCTTTCAGTGGGCGTTTGCGCGTCCCTTTGGGTCTCCGATTCGTTTGCCTACATCGTGGGCAGCCGTATCGGCAAGCACAAGATGGTTCCCAAGATCTCTCCCAAAAAGAGCTGGGAGGGGTTTGCCGGCGGCATCTTGGGCTCGGTTTTGATTTGGCTCATCCTGTGGGCGACGCACTTCTACAAGCTCAGCCTGCCCTATGCGCTGCTGTGCGGCGTGGTCGTGTCCATTCTGGGCGTTATCGGCGACCTTATCGAGTCGCGCATCAAGCGCGGTGTGGGCGTCAAGGATTCCGGCAACCTTATCCCGGGCCACGGCGGCATGCTCGATCGTAGCGATTCGCTTATCTTCGGTTGCATCACCGCGCAGCTGTTGCTGATGATCGGAGGCGTGCTGTAATGTCCTTCCAGACGACGTATGGCCCCGATGGACGCCTTCGCGTTGCCATCCTGGGTTGTACGGGCTCTATCGGCACCCAGGCGCTCGATGTGTGCCGCCAGCATGCCGATCGCCTGCAGGTGACGGCGCTGTCCGTTAACTCCAGTACCTCCGAGCTCGTTGCCGCTGCCCGCGAGTTCTCGGTTCCGGCGGTTGCCGTGGCCGATGTCGATCATGGCGATGACGCCGTGCTGCAGGAGTTGCCCGAGGGAACGAAGCTCGGCGTTGGCGCGCAGGCGGTTTGCGAGCTCGCGCATCGCGACGATGTCGACTGCGTGCTTGTCGCTATTGTGGGCGCCGCCGGTCTCGAGGCGAGCCATGCGGCCTTGACCTCGAATAAGCGCCTTGCCCTTGCCAACAAGGAGTCCCTCGTCGTCGGTGGCGACTTGCTTATGCCGTTGGCACAACCGGGCCAGCTTATTCCGGTCGACTCTGAGCATTCCGCCATCTACCAGTGCTATCTGGGGGAGAACCCGCGCGAGGCCCACTGCATTTGGCTCACCTGCTCGGGCGGTCCGTTCTTTGGCCGCACGCGCGACGAGCTCGATCGCGTGACGCGTGCCGATGCCCTCGCGCATCCCACGTGGGCCATGGGTGCCAAGATTACCATTGACTCCGCCACCCTCATGAACAAGGGCCTGGAGCGCATTGAGGCCATGCATCTGTTTAACTGCGACCTCGATTTCATTAACGTGGTCGTGCAGCGTCAGTCCAAGATTCACTCTATGGTCGAGTTCGCCGACGGCTCCGTGATGGCGCATCTCGGTGCATCCGACATGCGTATTCCCATCCAGTTCGCGTTCTCGTATCCCGAGCGTTGGGATACTCCGGCGCCTCGTATCGATTTCCGCGAGCTGGGGCAGCTCACGTTTGATGCTGCCGACATGGATACCTTCCGCTGTCTGGCACTGGCCGAGCGTGCCGGCAAGACGGGTGGCACCATGCCGTGCGTGCTCAATGCCGCCAACGAGGTCGCCGTCGATGCCTTCCTGCACGATGGCTGCAGCTTTACCGATATCGATCGCATTGTGGAATCCTGCATGGACGCCCACGATATGCAGGTGGTCGATTCGTTTGAGCAGCTTCGCGACACCGATGCGTGGGCGCGTGAAAAGGCTGCGCAGGTGCTCGCCGCAACCCGTTCCTAACCCATAAGGATTGCTTTTTCGTTTTATGGATACTGTTCTGAGCGTTCTCTCATCGGTCTTTTGGGGCCTGCTGATGCTTTCCGTCCTCGTGTTTTTGCACGAGGGCGGCCACTTTTTGGCGGCGCGTGCCTGCGGCGTCCGTGTGACCGAGTTCTTTTTGGGTCTGCCGTGCCGCTTTGACATCCATTACACGTCGCGTCGCATTGGAACCAAGTTTGGCGTGACCCCGCTGCTGCTGGGTGGCTACGCTGCCATCTGCGGTATGGATCCGACCGACGTCTCGTGTGCCGATCGCGTGCTCGCGGCCATCTATCGCCACGGCCGGGTGACGGTGGCCGATCTTGCCGTCGAGCTCGAGCTGTCCGAGGAGGATGTGCTCGAGGCCTGTGCTTTGCTGTTGGGCTGGGGCTCTATCGCTCCCTGGTATGAGGAAGGGGAGAAGCCCTCGCCGAGCTACTATCCCACCAAATATCAGACGTTGCCGCGAGACACGGCAGGCTATACCACCTTTGATGGTCGCCGTTTCGATCGCGAACATGCGACTGCCGAGGGCGATGTGTGGGAGCTGCCGTTCGGCGAGGCCGAGTTCCTTGCGCAAGAGCGCTCGCACACCTATTTGGGCCAGGGCTTTGTCAAGCGTGCCTTTATGCTGCTTGCGGGCATTATCGTCAATATCCTGACGGGTTTTTTGCTCCTTATGAGCATCTATTCCATCGCAGGTGTCACTGTGCCGGTGGATACCAATGTGATTGGCCAGGTTGACGAAGGCTCGATTGCCGCCTCGGCGGGAATCGAGGGCGGCGACGCGATTCTTTCGGTCGACGGATTATCGTGCTCTACCTGGATGGACGTTTACGATGCCATCGGCAAGGCTGCCGGTAAGGACGATATCGCCATTGAGTACGAGCGTGACGGCAAGCAGCATTCGACCACGGTTGCGCTCAAAGAGGACGATCGCCTAGGTGTGTATGCCTCTACGCAGGTGGTCCGTTTAGACCCCATCACGTCGGCTCGCCTGTCGTTCTCCTATGTTGTGCAGACAGCGGAGGGCGTGATGCGCCTGCTCCAGCCGCAGCATACGATGGAGATTCTCGATCAGTCCTCTTCGATCGTGGGTATTAGCGTTATGTCCTCACAGGCTGCTGCTGCCGGCCCTGCCACGTTCCTTTCGTTTGCCGCCCTCATTTCATTCTCGCTTGGCTTTATGAACCTGCTGCCCATCCCGCCACTCGATGGCGGCAAGCTAGTCATCGAGATCATTCAGAAGATTGCGGGCCGCGAGCTTCCGCTCAAGGTCCAGACGATTGTGAGCTATGTGGGCATCGCGCTCTTTGCGCTGCTGTTTGTCTATATGCTTCGTTCCGACATCCTTCGATTTATTCTGTAGGGGAGTGTTTGGATTGTCTTTATCCCATCCTTTGCCTCGCGAGCTGACGCGCCCCGTGCATGTGGGCGGCGTGCAGATCGGTGGCGGCGCGCCGGTGGTGGTCCAATCTATGACCTGCACCGATACCGCTGATGCCCAGGCAACGCTTGCGCAAGTGTGCGCGTTGGCGCAGGCTGGCTGCGATATCGTGCGCGTGAGCGTGCCCTCCGAGGCCGCGCTTGAGGGCTTCCGCACCATCTGTGCCGAGTCTCCGGTGCCGATTGTCGCCGATATCCATTTTAACCATAAGCTCGCCATTGGTGCCGTTGAGGCCGGTGCCGCCAAGCTGCGCATCAATCCCGGCAATATCGGCGATTGGGCCAAGGTCGACGCGGTGATCGATGCTGCGGGTGCCTCGGGCTGTGCGATTCGCATTGGCGTGAACGCGGGCTCGCTTGAGCAAGATATTGCCGAGCGCGACGACCTCACGCAGCCCGAAAAGCTCGTGATGTCGAGCGAGCGCTTCGTCAAGCACTTTGAGGATCGCGGCTTTACGAACATTGTGCTTTCGGCCAAGGCCCATAGCGTGCAAACGACGCTCGATACCTATCGAGCCCTGTCACGTGAGATTTCCCACGTTCCGCTTCACCTGGGCGTGACGGAGGCGGGGACCAAGCTTCAGGGCACCATCAAGAGCTCTGTAGGCTTGGGTATCTTGCTTTCCGAAGGCATCGGCGACACCATGCGTGTGTCGCTCACGGCCGATCCGGTTGAGGAGCCGCCGGTCGCCTGGGGAATTCTACAGTCGCTGGGCCTGCGTCGCCGTGGTCCCGAGATTGTCTCGTGCCCCACGTGCGCCCGCTGCCAGGTTAACCTCATTCCCATCGCCGAGGAGGTCACCGAGCGGCTTAAGAACTATTCCGCGCCGCTTTCGATTGCCGTCATGGGATGTGCCGTTAATGGCCCCGGTGAGGCTTCTGATGCCGACCTGGGCGTTGCTTGCGGACGTGGTCAGGCCTTGCTCTTTTCGCATGGCCAGATCATTGGTAAAGTAGCTGAGGACCAAATTGTCGACGCGCTTATGGCCGAGGTCGACAAGCTTATTGAGGAGAAGTAAATGACTCGAGCAATGTATATGTCTAAGCTCTATGCGCCGACGCTTAAAGAGGATCCGGCGGACGCTGAGCTCGCCAGCCACCGCCTGTTGCTCCGTGCCGGCATGATCCGCAAGGAGGCCGCCGGCCTGTATTCCTATCTGCCGCTTGCTTGGCGCTCGATCCGCAAGATTGAGAACATCGTGCGCGACGAGATGGACGCTGCCGGCGCCCAGGAGCTTATGATGCCCATCATGGTCGATGCCGAGCTGTGGCGTGAGTCCGGCCGTATCGATGCCTATGGCAAGGAGCTTGTGCGCTTTGATGACCGCCACGGCCGCGAGTTTGTGCTCGGACCCACGCACGAGGAGACCGTCACGGCCCTAGTGCGCAATGAGCTGCGCTCCTATAAGCAGCTGCCCGTCAACCTGTATCACATTCAGGACAAGTTCCGCGACGAGTTCCGCCCTCGCTTTGGCCTGATGCGCGGTCGCGAGTTCATCATGAAGGACGCCTACAGCTTCTCCGCCACGCAGGAGAGTCTGCAGGAGGAGTACGACAAGATGAAGCAGGCCTATGCCAACATTTGCGAGCGCTGCTACATCAAGGCTCTGCCCGTTGTCGCCGACTCCGGCGAGATCGGTGGCGATACCTCCGTCGAGTACATGGCTTTGGCCGACGCCGGCGAGGCTTCGCTCGTCTACTGCGACGATTGCGGCTTTGCTGCCGATGACGAGGCCGCAAGCACCAAGGTCGTTGTGACCGAGGGTCCTGGCGACGGTACGCTTACCAAGGTCGAGACTCCGGGCATGGGCACCATCGAGGCCGTTGCAAAGTTCTTCGGCTTCCCCGAGAACGGCACGCGTAAGTCTCTGGCACTCATCGACGCCGAGGGCAAGCCCGTCGTGGCCATTGTTCCGGGCGACCACGAGCTCAACGATTGCAAGGCCGAGCATGTCTTTGGCAAGGGCTATCGCATGATGACTGATGAGGAGCTCCAGACCTACGGTCTGCATAAGGGCTTTATCGGACCGGTTAACCTGCCCGAGGGCATTCGCCTGGTGTGCGACGAGAGCCTGCGCGAGTCCAAGCAGTGGGCCTGCGGTGCCAACGAGGTCGATTATCACTTTACCGGTGCCTGCCCCGAGCGCGACTTTACCGTCGACGAGTGGGCCGACCTGGTAACCGTCGTTGCCGGCGATCCCTGCCCGCACTGCGGCAAGCCGCTCTCTGCTGCTCGCGGCATCGAGGTTTCGCAGGTCTTCCAGCTGGGTACCAAGTATTCCGAGGCCATGGGCGCCACCTTTATGGACGAGGACGGCAAGGAGAAGCCGCTTATCATGGGTTGCTACGGCGTGGGCGTGTCCCGCTCGCTTGCTGCCGTCGTGGAGCAGCACAACGACGAGCACGGTATCGTCTGGCCGGTTTCCGTTGCCCCGTACGAGGTCGCGGTGATTCCGCTCGATCCCAAGAAGGAGGAGTGCGCAACCGTCTGCGACCAAATCGTCGAGGGCTTGTGCGCCGAGGGTATCGAGGTCGTCGTCGACGACCGTGACGAGCGTCCCGGCTTTAAGTTTGCCGATAACGACCTTATGGGATTCCCGTATCAGGTGGTGCTTGGCAAGCGTGGCCTTAAGAATGGCACCGTTGAGCTCAAGGACCGTGCCACGGGCGAGCGCGAGGACGTGGCGATTGACGAGGTCGTCGCCAAGGTTGCCGAGCTTGTTAAGGCGGCCCGCCGTTAATCGACGTTTCTGCTATTAGATGTAATCGCGGGACTGCTCCGTATCTCTCTTAGGAAGAGATGCGGAGCAGTCTATTTTGTTGCGTGAATAAACTCGATGGGTAAAGGAAAACCCCACAGCCCATATGAGCTGCGGGGTTTTCTTGTGCCTCCGATGCGAAATAAATCGCTCAGATATTACTGATAATCGACGACGTCGATCCAGTTCTTCAGGAACTCATCGTTCACGTTGCGCTTACGAGCGAGCTCGGAAGCGGCGACGATGCTCGTCCACTGACGCACGACCTGCATGGGCATGTCGGCGCGGTCGCAGTAGAGCTCCAGGTAGGCCTCAGCCTGATCCTTGCTGTTGAGGGCGAAGAGCAGGTAGGTGGTGGCAACGTCGGCAGCAGGGGAGCCCTGGGTGGCGTGTGCCCAGTCGCACACATAGAGCTGGCCGTCGTCGCCGACGATGACGTTGGAGGGGTTGAAGTCGCCGTGGCAGACCTTGAACTCCTTGGTCATGCCGTCCAGACGCTCCTGAAGGTTGTAGCGCGTGGTGGCATTGAGCTGATCAAGGCTGTCGATCATGCGGGCGAACTTGTCGCGCTGACGGTTGAGCAGCGGGGAGGTGTAGCCGTGGATCTCGATCTGGAGGTCGACGAACATCTCGAGATACTCACCAAAGCGCTGGGGCTCGGCAGTCATCTTCTCGGCAAGGGTGGTGCCCGGAACCTTCTCGGTCACGAGCGCCCAGCCGTTGGCGTTCTCGAGCTGGGAAACCTCGAGAGCCTTGGGGCTGCGGATGCCGCACTCATTGATGCGGGCAAGATTCAAAGCCTCGTTGAACACGTCGGAGACAGGCTTGGTCTCGTTAAAGACCTTGACGATCTTGTCGCCCAGGTCGTAAACGACCTTGTTGCCACGGCGGACGAGCTCGGTCTTGGAATCGGGTAGCAGCATGGTTGCATCCTTTCAACGATGCGATAGAAGCGACGGCGGGGGTGTGTGAAACACCCGTGCACCCCCGCCGTTAAAAACCGTGCTAAAACTAGCAGACGGCGTAGTCCTGAGGCTCGCGGCCGTAGTAGGCGTCCAGGTAGAGCTCCTTGATCTCGCTCATGAGCGGGTAGCGCGGGTTTGCGCCGGTGCACTGGTCGTTGAATGCCTGCTCGGTCATCTCGTCGAGGGTGTCGAGGAAGTACTGCTCGTCAACACCGTAGTCGGCGATGGTCTTCTTGACGCCGATGAAGTCCTTGAGTTCCTCGAGCTTCGTGATGAAGTTCTCGAAGACCTCCTTGTCGTCCTTGCCCTCGATGCCGCAGTACTTGGCCATCTCGGCGTAGTTGTGCAGCGCGTTGGGGTAAGGATACTGGGAGAAGGTACCCATCTTGACGGGAGCCTCGGCGGCGTTGTAGCGCATAACGCGGGTCAGGATGACGGCGTTGGCGAGGCCGTGAGGCAGGTGATGGAAGGCGCCGAGCTTGTGAGCCATGGAGTGGTTGAGGCCCAGGAAGGCGTTGGCGAAGGCCATACCGGCCATGCAAGAGGCGTTGTGCATCTCCTCGCGGGCATGCGGGTCCTTGGCGCCGTTCGTGAAGCTGGAGGGCAGGTTCTCGAAGACGAGCTTAGCAGCGCGCTCGGAGAGGCCCTTGGTGTAGTCGGAAGCCATGATGGAGACGTAGGACTCGATGGCGTGGGTCATGACGTCGATGCCGGAGGCAGCGGTCAGGCCGCGCGGGGCGGTCATGCAGTTGTCGGCGTCGACGATAGCCATGTTGGGGAGCAGCGCGTAGTCGGCGAGCGGCCACTTGATGCCGGTCTCCTTGTCGGTGATGATGGCGAACGGCGTGCACTCGGAGCCGGTACCCGAAGAGGTCGGGACGGCGACGAAGTAGGCCTTCTTGCCCATCTCGGGGAAAGTGAAGATACGCTTGCGGATGTCCATGAAGTCCATGGCCATGTCCTCAAACTTGCACTCGGGGTGCTCGTACATCATCCACATGATCTTGCCGGCGTCCATAGCGGAGCCACCGCCGACGGCGATGATGACGTCCGGCTCAAAGAGAGCCATCTGCTTGGCGCCGCGACGTGCGCACTGCAGCGACGGATCGGGCTCGACGTCGTAGAAGCAGTCGTGGGCGATGCCCATCTCGTCGAGCTTGGCCTCGATGGCGCGGGTGTTGCCATTCTTGAAGAGGAACTGGTCGGTGACGATGAAGGCGCGCTTCTTGCCCATGACGGTACCGAGCTCGTCGAGAGCGACGGGCGTGGAACCCTTCTTGAAGTAGACCTTCTCGGGAGCGCGGAACCACAGCATGTTCTCACGGCGCTCGGCCACAGTCTTAACGTTGATCAAGTGCTTCACCCCAACGTTCTCGGAGACGGAGTTGCCGCCCCAGGAGCCGCAGCCCAGGGTCAGAGACGGCTTCATGCCAAAGTTGTACAGGTCACCGATGCCGCCGTGCGAGGACGGGGTGTTGATGACGATACGGCAGGCCTTCATGACGTGCTCGAACAGGCTGATCTTCTCGGCCTGGGCGGGGTGCACGTACAGAGAGGCGGTGTGGCCCGGGCCACCGGCGAGCACCAGGTGCTCGGCCTTGTCGACGGCCTCCTGGAAGTCCTTGGCGTGGTACATGGCCAGGACCGGGGAGAGCTTCTCGTGGGAGAACTCCTCCTTGGCGGGGTCGGTGGAGGTGACCTCGGCGATCAGGATCTTGGTCTTGGCGGGAACCTCGATGCCGGCGAGCTCGGCGATCTTGGCGGCAGCCATGCCGGGGATGCGGTGATCGAGGGCGCCGTTCTTGAACATGGCGGCACGCAGTGCCTCCATCTCGGCACCCTGCTTGACGAAGTAGCAGCCGCGCTTCTGGAACTCGGCCTTGACCTGGTCATAGATGGTGTCGATGACGGTCACGGACTGCTCGGAAGCGCAGATCATGCCGTTGTCGAAGGTCTTGGAGTGGATGATGGAGTTGACGGCGAGCAGCACGTCGGCGGTGTCGTCGATGACGACCGGGGTGTTACCGGCGCCAACGCCCAGGGCGGGCTTGCCCGAGGAGTAGGCGGCCTTGACCATGCCCGGGCCACCGGTGGCGAGGATGATGTCGACGTCGCGCATGACCATGTTGGTCAGCTCGATGGAGGGGACATCGACCCAGCCGATGATGCCCTCGGGGGCGCCGGCCTTGACGGCGGCGTCAAGCACGAGCTTAGCGGCGGCGATGGTGCACTTGGCGGCAGCCGGGTGCGGGGAGATGATGATGGCGTTGCGGGTCTTCAGGCTGATCAGCGTCTTGAAGATCGCGGTGGAGGTGGGGTTGGTCGTCGGGATGACGGCGCCCACGATGCCGATGGGCTCGGCGATCTTGGTGATGCCGTAAGCCTCGTCGCGCTCCAGAACGCCACAGGTCTTGGTGTTCTTGTAAGCGTTGTAGATGTACTCTGCGGCGTAGTGGTTCTTGATGACCTTGTCCTCAAGAACGCCGCGGCCGGTCTCCTCGATGGCCATCTTCGCCAACGGGATACGAGCCTTGTTGGCGGCCATGGCGGCCTCATAGAAGATCTTGTCGACCTGCTCCTGCGTGTACGTAGCAAAAAGCGCCTGGGCCTCTCGCATCTGAGCGAGCTTAGCCTCAAGCGCTTCTACGTTGTCCACAATTGCGGGAGTAGTGTTTTCCGGTGACTTTTTCACCATTTGTGTCTCCTTGCGATCGGAGATTTACCCTACGACTTGCATGATAGCAAGAAATTATTCGGCGAACGGCAAGATTCCCGTAAAAGGCATACTAAAACGCTTCAATCAAATGAACCGTTTCAACTTAATCCATCAGCCCAATGCATCGCCCCGCTCATTGGGGACAGACTTATATGAGTATTTCAATGGGAAAACGGGGAGAACGGGGCACCTGTTTGACAATCGCTATTTGCGGGTCGCGGTCGAGTCGGACACGCAGGCGGTCCAGTTGCTCGATTATATCCATCTCAATCCTGTGAAAGGCGCGCTCGACTCGCTCGATGCGTACCGCTGGTCAAGCTTCAAGGCATATCAGCTGGGCTATGATTCCTTTGACATCTGCAAACACTCATGTAAGTCTGTCCCCAATGAGTGCAAAAAGGCGCCCTCCGTGGGGGAGGACGCCTTTGGTAAGTTCTATATGAACGCGAGGTCTTTGACCCGGAGAGTCCGAGGTACTTGTTGGTAAGACCTTATTTAGGAGCGCGCAACCTTGCCGGACTTGAGGCAGGTGGAGCAAACGTTCATCTTGCGACGGTGACCATCGACGACGACGTAAACGCGCTGGATGTTGGGGCGGAACTTACGGTTGGTGACGCGGTGAGAGTGGCTGATGGAGCGACCGGCAACGGGGTGCTTACCGCAAACTTCGCAAACTTTGGACATAACTGACCCTCCTTGGGCGACAAACGAACATGTCGCGTTAACAAACAAGCCTGAACTATAGCACAGAAGCAGCTCCCTGTGCGTAATCTACACAGAGATATTCCTCTTTTGGCGATAGTGCTCACGCCACGGCCCTGGACGTAGATCCGATTTGCGTGCAGCAGAGGGGATTATGCCAGCTCGTGCGTGCGTTTTCAAGCTCGTCCCACAAATATATATAGGTTTATGGAGCGCCTGCGCCCGTTTACGGATTGTTCTGTATTTATGCTCGCAATTAAGCTCGAGGTTGGCTACACTATCCCTTGACCATTAAAGGGGTACGAGATACCCACATGGAATTACATAGCTGCCAAAGAGCAGCCCTTCCTGTGGGTGTCTGGTCCGCTTTAAGCGGTCGGGCATCTATTTTTTTGACTGTGTCAGCAGTCAAGACATGTGAGGAAGGAGATCGATGGGCACGACTTCCCCCAAGGCGGTCATCATGGACGAGACCGCCGTCAATCGAGCGATGACCCGCATCGCGCACGAGATTCTCGAGCGCAACGAGGGCTGTGAAGACCTCGCTCTGGTCGGCATCGTCACGCGCGGCGACCTTCTGGCAAAGAAGCTCGCCGAGGAGATCAAGGAGATCGAGGGCGTCGACGTTCCGCTCGGCAGCCTGGACATCAGCTTCTACCGCGATGACTATGCGACCAATTTCGCTCCCGCGATCCACGCTACCAACATTCCCTTCAGCGTCGACGGCAAGCGCGTCGTGCTGGTGGACGACATCCTGTATACGGGCCGTACTATCCGCGCCGCTCTGGACGCCGTTATGGACCTGGGCCGTCCGAGCCGCATCGAGCTGGCAGTTCTCGTTGACCGCGGTCACCGTGAGCTCCCCATCTCGCCGGACTTTGTCGGCAAGAACGTTCCCTCGTCGCATGAGGAGAACGTGCACCTATATATGAAGGAAGTAGACGGCCGCACCGCTGTCGAGATTAACGACGTCGCGCCGGGTTCCCACGTGGGCTCCGCGCCGCTGGGAGGTGAGTAGTACCGTGGCGTTCAACCATAAGCACCTGATCGACATTACCGAGTACTCCGAAGAGGACATCAAGCTCATCCTCGAGACCGCCAAGGCGTTCTGCGAGGTCAACGAGCGTGCGATCAAGAAGGTCCCCACGCTCAAGGGCAAGACCATCGTCAACATGTTCAACGAGCCCTCGACGCGCACCCGCAGCTCCTTCGAACTCGCCGAGAAGCGTCTTTCGGCCGACAGCCTCAACTTTGGCGGCTCCTCGACCTCCACGGTCAAGGGTGAGAGCCTCGTCGACACCGTCGAGACCCTCAACGCCTACAAGATCGACTGCATCGTCGTGCGCGATAAGCACGCCGGTGCTCCCTACATCGTCACGCAGAACTCGCCCGCGAGCGTTATCTGCGCCGGCGACGGCAAGCACAACCATCCCACGCAGGCCCTGCTCGACCTGTACACCATCTGGGAGCACAAGGGTGACTTCCACGGTCTGAAGGTCGCCGTCGTCGGCGATATCGCGCACTCCCGCGTCTGCGGCTCGCTGATCCCTGCCCTTAAGATTATGGGCTGCGAGACCTACGCCGTCGCCCCCGGCACGCTGCTGCCGCCGGCGCCCGAGGTTCTGGGCTGCGACCACGTGACGAGCGACCTCGATTCCGTCCTGCCCGAGCTGGACGTCGTCTATATGCTGCGCGTGCAGCAGGAGCGCCTCGAGGGTGCCCCGTTCCCGACCATTCGCGAGTACCACAAGCTCTTCGGTCTGACCAAGGACCGCGAGAAGCTCATGAAGCCCGACGCGATCATCTGTCACCCGGGCCCCATCAACCGCGGCGTCGAGTTCGACTCCTATATGGCCGACCACCCGCAACGCTCCGTCATCCTGGAGCAGGTCTACGCCGGTATCTGCGTGCGTATGGCTATCCTGTATCTGCTGCTTGGAGGTGCCGATAATGGCCTTGCTTCTTAAGAATGCCCACGTCGTCGACCCGTCCGTCGAGCTTGACGGTGTCGTTGACGTCCTGATTGACGGCGATAAGATCGCCGAGGTCGGCGAGAATCTCGCCGTCGAGGGAGCCGAGGTCCGCGACCTTTCCGGCAAGTACCTCGTCCCCGGCCTGGTGGATATGCACGTTCACCTTCGCGAGCCTGGCTACGAGGTCAAAGAGGACATCGAGAGCGGCACCCGCGCTGCTGCCAAGGGCGGCTTCACCGGCGTGTGCGCCATGCCCAACACCGACCCCGTTACCGATAACGGAACCGTCGTTGAGTTCGTCAAGTCCCGCGCTGCCGAGGTCGGCCACTGCCGCGTCTATCCTTCTGGTGCTATGACTCGCGGCCTTAAGGGCGAGGCTATGTCCGAGATGGGCGATATGGTCACCCACGGCGCCGTCGCCTTCACCGATGACGGTCGCGGCGTGCAGGGTGCGGGCATGCTCCGTCGCTGCATGGACTACGGCAAGATGTTCGGCAAGGTCTTTATGAGCCACTGCCAGGACGAGGATCTGGTCGGCCACGGCCAGATCAACGAGGGCAAGGTCTCGACCCGTCTGGCCCTCGAGGGTTGGCCGGCCGCCGGCGAGGAGCTTCAGATTGCCCGCGACATCGAGATTGCCAAGCTGACCGGTGCCAAGCTGCACATCCAGCACATCTCCACCGCTCATGGCCTGGAGCTCGTGCGTGCCGGTAAGGCTGCCGGTGTCCAGGTGACCTGCGAGGCCACCCCGCACCACATGTTCCTGACCGAGAACGACCTGGACGAGACCTACAACACCTCGCTCAAGGTCAATCCGCCGCTGCGCACCGACGAGGATGCCGAGGCCATCCGTCAGGGTGTCATCGACGGTACCGTCGACGCTATCGTTACCGACCACGCTCCCCACACCCCGTGGGAGAAGGCCCGCGAGTTCGAGCTCGCGCCCTTTGGAATGATTGGCCTCGAGACTTCGCTGTCGCTCGTGCTCACTGAGCTGGTCAACACGGGCAAGATGAGCGTGAGCCGCATGGTCGAGCTCATGGCCATCAAGCCGCGTGAGATTCTGGGCCTCGATCAGGTTCAGGTCAAGGCGGGCTCTGTCGCCGACCTGACCGTGTTCGACCCCTCCGCAACCTGGACGGTTGGCGAGGACGGTTACGAGTCGCGCGCCGAGAACTCCGGTTTTGCCGGCCGCACGCTCACCGGTCGTGCCACCGATGTATTTGTCGGTGGCAAGCAGACGCTCGCCGACGGCTGCATCTGCTAGCATAGCCTTATCGCTTTTGTGCGCGGCGCCCTTGCGGTGCCGCGCTTTCTGTTCGTTTAGACCATGCAACCGCATGGGGGATTGGAGCGTCTATGCCCACACCTTCCACTGCACGCATGCACGACTTCGAGGTCGTCTCGAACCGGGAGATCGCCGACGGCATCTTCTCGCTCGTCATCTCGGCCCCCAAGCTTGCAAGTGCGCTCAAGCCCGGTCAGTTTGTGAACATTGCCGTGCCCGGCGATGCCTCCTCGCTGCTTCGCGTGCCCCTGAGCTTCTATCGCGCCGACGCCGAGGCCGGCACCGTCGAGCTGTGGTACGCCGTCGTGGGCGACGATACCCGCCGTTTGTCCCAGATGGGCCCTGGCTCCACCTCTAACCTGTTGGGCCCCGGTGGCCGTGGCTGGATGGTACCCGAGGGCACCAGGAAGGCACTGCTCGTCGCCGGTGGCATCGGCGTTCCGCCTGTGCTGTGTCTTGCCGGCATGCTTGCCGAGCAGGGTGTTGATGTGGACGTGTGCCTGGGCTTTGGCACCGCTTCCAAAGTCGTGGGTGTCGATGAGTTCCGTGCGCTTGGCGCCACGGTTAACGTGTGCACCGACGACGGTTCGCTCGGCACGCACGGTTTTTGCACCGATCCGGCAGCCGAGCTGCTTGGAGAGGGCGGCTACGACTACGTCGCCAGCTGCGGCCCCGCCGTCATGATGAAGAAGGTCGCCGCCGCTGCCGCCGAGGCCGGTGTGTACTGCGAGGTGTCGCTCGAGCGCATGATGAGCTGTGGCTTTGGCGCCTGCAACACCTGCAATGTCGAGACGGTTGACGGTATGAAGGGTGCTTGTATGTGCGGCCCCGTGTTCGATGCTTCCAAGGTGGTGGTCTTCTAGTGGGTACCGTGAACATGGCCGTCGATTTCGGCGGCGTCAAGATGCAGAACCCCATTAACACCGCAGCCGGTACCTTTGGCTACGGTTGGCAGTTCCAGAACTTCTTTGATGTTTCCCAGCTGGGCGCCATCACTACCAAGGGTTGCGCTGCCGAGCCCTGGCCCGGCAATCCCGCGCCCCGCATGGCCGAAATTCCCGGCGGTATGATCAACTCCGTGGGTCTTCAGAACCCCGGCGTGGCTGCCTTTGCCCGTGAGTCCGGCCCGTGGCTCGAACAGCTGTCCAAGGACGGCTGCCAGGTCATCTGTCAGGTTGCCGGCCACTCCGTTGACGAGTTTGTCCGCGCGCTCGAGATGTATGTCGAGCTGTGCCCCTGGGCTGCCGGGTACGAGATCAACGTGAGCTGCCCTAATATCGCCGCCGGCGGTGCCGCCATGGGCTCCACGCCCGAGGGCGCCTCTTCCGTTATGGCTGCCTGCCGCAAGGTGACCGATAAGCCGCTGTTCGTAAAGATGGCTCCGGTTAATGTCGCCGAGATTGCCAAGGCTCTCGAGGCCGCCGGCGCCGACGGCCTTTCGGTCATCAATTCCATCCAGGGCATGGCCATTGACGTGCACACCCGCAAGTCCCGTGTTGCCAAGCCCAAGGGCGGCCTTTCGGGCCCGCTGTGCCACCACATCGCCGTTCGCATGGTCTGGGAGGTCGCTCAGGCCGTCGATATCCCCATCAACGGTGTCGGCGGTGTCATGACCGGCGAGGATGCGGCTGAGTTTATCCTGGCCGGCGCCACCTGCGTGTCGGTCGGCATGGCCAACTTCGTCGATCCGTGTGCTTCGCTTAAGATCGCGCATGAGCTCGAGGCCTGGGCCGAGTCCCAGGGCGTAAAGGACATCAACGAGCTGGTGGGTGCTTTCGAATGCTAGAGAATGATGCCCGCGACCGTGTTATCGTCGCCCTCGACTGCGACCGTGAGCGCGCGCTCGAGCTCGCCCACGAGCTTTCGGGCCATGCCGCCTGGCTCAAGGTCGGCATGACGCTCTATTACGCTGAGGGTCCCCAGATCGTCAAGACCTTTAAGGACCTTGGCTTTAAGGTCTTCCTCGACCTTAAGTTCCATGACATTCCGCATCAGGTGCGCGGCGCTGCCCGCTCGGCCTCGCTTGCTGGTGCCGACCTGCTTTCGGTCCACGGCCTGGGCTCGGGTGCTATGCTCGCTGCCTGCCGCGAGGGTGCCGAGGAGGCGCGTGAGGACCGCGCCAAGCTCGTCGCCATCACCGTGCTCACGAGCATGAATCAGGATGCCTTGAGCGAGATCGGCGTCGAGTCTCCCGTGGCCGAGGAGGCCGCCCGCTTGGCAAAGCTTGCTCAGGCCAATGGCATCGATGGCATCGTGTGCTCACCGATGGAGGCTCACGACATGCGTGAGCTGCTGGGTCCTGATGCCCTGATCGTGACTCCGGGTGTGCGTCCGGTGGGTGCCGCCCTTGGTGACCAGTCCCGCGTGGCGACGCCTTCCCAGGCTATCGAGCGTGGCGCAAGCCACATTGTGGTGGGCCGTCCCATCACCGGTGCCGACGATCCGGTTGCCGCCTTTGACGCCATCGTCGCCGAGCTGGTCGAAAACGTCGCGTAAAAGATTCCCCTAAGTCACCACTTTTGGGTCTCATTAGCACAAAATAGCCCCTGTGCCTGCGTAAACTTTCCCATCCTTTGTGTGGAATCGCAGGTCAGGGGCTTAACTTTGGGCGCAGTATATTGCACTTTTTGCGGGTATCGTCTAACCTATGGAGCCGCGATTAGGCATTTTGTACGTTCTACGTGCTAAAATGCCAATTATTGAATCAGATATAACCCAACTATTTGGAGGTACGAATGGCACTCCCTCAGCTTACCGACGAGCAGCGCAAGCAGGCTCTTGAGAAGGCTGCTGCCGCACGTCACGCCCGCGCTGAGCTTCGCGAGCAGATCAAGAAGGGCGAGAAGTCCCTCGAGTCCGTGCTCAACTCCGATGACCCCATCGCTTCCCGCATGAAGGTTTCCACCCTCATCGAGTCTCTCCCCGGTTATGGCAAGGCCAAGGCCGCCAAGATCATGGAGGAGCTCGGTATCTCCGCTACTCGTCGCGTCCAGGGCCTCGGCGTCCGTCAGCGCGAGCAGCTCCTCGAGCAGCTGACCAAATAAGTGAGCGCTCAGGATTCCAAGCTCTTTGTGATTTCTGGACCGTCAGGCGCAGGCAAGGGTACGCTCGTCACTCGTGTGCGCGAGCGCCGCTCGAACCTGGGTCTGACGGTTTCGGCTACCACGCGAGCACCACGCAAAGGTGAGGTCGACGGCGTCAACTACTTTTTTCTGACGCGCGAGGAGTTCGACCGCCGCGTGGCAAACGGTGAGTTTGTTGAGTGGGCCGAGGTCCACGGTAATTGCTACGGCACGTTGGTGAGCGAGGTCACATCCAAGCTCGCCTCGGGCTCGTCTCTGATTTTGGAGATCGATGTCCAGGGCGCCCTGCAGGTGAAGGAGCGTTTCCCCGAGGCCGTGCTGATCTTTATCAAGCCGCCTTCGCTTGAGGTGCTCCGCGAGCGTCTAGTCGGTCGCGGTACCGAGACGCCCGAGACGATTGAGCTGCGTATGGCAAACGCCGCCGATGAGCTTGCCCTTGCCGACCGCTACGACGACGTCGTGGTGAATGACGATCTCGACCGCGCGACCGATGAGCTCGTTCGCGTTCTCGATATGCATGAAAGGATCTGAGGTCCGTGTCCGTTGTAAAGCCTTGCATTGACGATCTTCTGGAGAAGACCGATCACAACCGCTTCCTGCTCGCTTCGCTTGCCTCCAAGCGCGCCTGCGACATCAATAGCATGCTGCGTGGCCAGCACAACCGCGTGCTTGCCGTCCAGGATGTCGATGACATCACCATCGGGCTTTCCGGTGCCGATACCATCTCGATGGCTATGGACGAGATTGTCGACGGTGACATCTCTTACGACGAGGCCCGTTACGAGAAGGCGCTCGGCCACAAGGTTGCTGAAGCCTAAATGGCGGCTCGCGTCTGCCTAGTCCACTATCACGAGGTTGGGCTGAAGGGCAAGAACCGCGCACATTTTGAGCATATCCTCATGGATAACATCAAGGCGGCCTTGGCCGCCTTTTCCGTGAATGCCGTGTCTCGAATTTCCGGTTATATCCTCGTGACCTTTAACGAGCATCAGGCCGACGAGGCGGCGCGTGTCATCCGCACCGTCCCCGGCGTTGCCCGTGTGTCTTTGGCGTATCACACCAACCGCGACCCGCAGGAGTACTGCGCCGCCGCTGTGAAGGCGCTGCGCGAGTTTGGTTCCTTTGATTCGTTTAAGGTGCACGCCAAGCGCTCCAATACTGACTATGAGCTCACCTCGATCGATATCAATCGTCAGGTGGGCGAGGTGCTATGTGAGGCCTTTCCCGATAAAAAGGTTCAAATGCACGACCCCGATGCGATGGTGCACGTACTGGTGGTCCAGGGTAGCGTTTATGTGTACGCGCACTCCGAGCGCGGCGTGGGCGGTCTGCCGGTGGGTTCTGCCGGCAAGGTCGTGACGCTGCTGTCGTCGGGTATCGATTCTCCGGTGGCGACTTGGATGCTCGCGCGTCGCGGCGCGGTCTGCGTGCCGGTGCATTTTTCCGGTCGTCCGCAGACGCCCGATACGAGCGAGTATTTGGTGCAGGATATCATCCGTGCGCTTGAACCGGGTGTCCAGATCGGCCGCCTGTACGTGGTGCCGTTTGGCGACTGCCAGCGTGAGATTTCGGTCACCTGCCCCAGCAACCTGCGTGTGATCATGTATCGTCGCATTATGTATTCGGTTGCCGAGCGCATTGCGCACATCGAGGGTGCCAAGGCCATCGTTACGGGCGAATCGCTTGGGCAGGTTGCCTCCCAAACGCTTGAGAACATCATGGCCGTCAACGAGGCCGTGAAGATCCCCGTGTTCCGTCCTCTCATCGGTTCGGACAAGCAGGAGATCATCGCGCGCGCCGAGGAGATCGGTACGTTCGATATCTCGACTGAGGCCGCTCCCGACTGCTGCACGCTGTTTATGCCGCGCCGTCCCGAGACGCACGCTAAACTCGATGCCGTGCATGAGGCCTGGGAACTGTTCGACCACGAGGAGATGATTGAGCGCCTGCTCAAGCAGACCGAGTACATCGACTTCGAGAGCAACACATATAAGGCCCCTAAGACCTTAAAACGCAAACATTCGGAGCTTGCTCCGCGTGAGATTTACCAAGATCACGAGTAAATTTGTGCATAGACCGACGATGCGCCTGCATCGTCGGTCTTTTGCTATCTGGGCATTTTGCGGCTAAGTGTTCATTTGCTGACGTGTGCCTGAATAAATGGACAGATTTGTGCAAGGTTTTGGTCGGTTTTTGGTTTGACCGCAAAAACCGGTTTTGGGGCGTGGCTGTTGTGGAGCTCCTTTCCTGACACGATGGTGTTGGGAGGTTTTGCTATGGCGCAGCGCGAACAACACGAACGAGTCAAAAAGATGGACCGCTGGGCGGGCAAACTGCTCGGTCATAAGGCAGTGGTGATGGCGATACTGGTCGTCATTGCGATGGCGAGTGGGCTGGCGATGGCGAACCTTGGCGGCGGTGCCGGCGGTGTGTCGTTTGAGCGCACTGATGGTTCGGGCACGTTAGTGGAGCCGGGATCCGGCGATGCTTCGAGCGGAAAGACATCCGAAGGCTCTTCGCCTAAGGCGTCTGCCGCGGCAGAGGTCTATGTCGATGTTGATGGCGCCGTGGTGTCACCCGGTGTATATCGCCTCAAAGACGGGGCGCGGGTGGCTCAGGCGATTGATGCCGCCGGCGGGCTGGCGCCCGAAGCAGACGTTACGGGGCTTAATCGTGCATCCAAGGTCACTGATGGACAAAAAATTCACGTTCCAACGGTAGGGGAGCAGCAGGTGTCCATTGCGGAAGCCGGTGTTGATGGTGGGGCTTCCGCATCATCAGGCGTCGGTGGCGCAACAGGCCTAGTAAACATTAATACGGCAAGCTCGGCAGAGCTGCAGACGCTCTCGGGAATCGGTCCCTCAATGGCACAGTCGATTATCGATGAGCGGACAAAGAACGGTGCTTTTGCTTCGGTTGACGATCTGATGCGCGTGTCGGGAATCGGCGAGAAGAAGCTTGCCAAAATCAAAGATTGCATCTGCGTATGAGTGCGACCGAGCGAGAGCACGTGATGCCTCCGCGGCCCCTGATTCCGTGGACGATGGCCCTGTGTGCCGGCATGTGCGTGAGCTGCGCCTTGGTGCTCAGCATAGCCGCTGATGCGCTGCTGAGGGAGCGGGCGACGGCGGTCGGGCCGCTATGGGCCATTCCCGTTGCGGCAGCGGTTTTCGTTGTGCTGGCTCACTCTTGTGCGAGGCTTGCCCCTTTGAAGCGGTGGCTGTATGCCGCGTCCGTCGGTCTCATAGCGGGTGCGGTCGTTTCGGCGTGGTGGGCCGTGGGTGCGCTCAACGCCTCGAAGACGCTCGACGGTCGAGCGGCAAGCAGTCTCGAGTTTGTCGTGCAGGGTGACCCATCCATAAATGACGACGTGTATTCCTATACCTGCGAGGCACGCTCGGACGGTAAGAACTTGGCAACGGTTCGCCTATCGTGTGACCGTGAGTTCAAGGTCGGGGCGCACGTGCGTGTTATCGGTCGCGTGTCACGTTTTGAGAACGATGCGTATGGACGATCGCGCGTGCTTCGAGGCGAGGTGCGCAAGGTTAAAGCCGTTCGGATTGTGTCGGTCGATGAGGGTTCTCCGAGGCCGCTGCATCGGCTGCGAAATGGGCTGCTTGCGTCCATCGCGCCTGCGACCGACCCGGCGCGTGCGCTCATAGCCGGTGTCGTCTGCGGTCGTTCGGCCGAGCTGCGCGCCCAGCCGGCGGGCGACTGGTTTTCGGTGACGGGAACGGCGCATCTTATCGCAGTCTCGGGCAGCCATTTGGCTATCGTGGGGTTTGTAATCGAGGGCGTATTGCAAAAGACTCGGTGCTCACGTGGTCTTCAGCGGGCGATATTGGCGATAACGCTTGTGGGCTACGCTGCCTTTACGGGCGCGTCTCCCTCGGCCGTGCGCGCGTGCTGCATGGTGTTCGTGACGCTTGTCGTAAACGGCGCGGGGCGTCGTCGGCACGGCCTTTCGGCACTCTTCGTAACCATGTCCATCTTTGTGCTACTGCGGCCGACGGTGCTGTTCGAGATGGGCTTTCAGCTTTCATGTGCCAGCGTCTTAGCCATTCTGTGCTTTTGCCCCTATGCGACCTACGCTTTGGGTGAGCTGGGCGTGCCATCGGGCTTTGCCAGCATGCTTTCCGTCACGCTATGCTCGCAACTGGCGACACTTCCCATCACCATTCCTGCCTTCGGTACATTCTCGCTCATTGCTCCGTTGGCAAATGCGGTCATCGGTCCGGTGGTGAGCGTACTGCTCGCTGTGTCGATCGTTCTGGCTCCCTTTTCGCTTGTGGGACCGTTGCGGACTTGGGCGCTCGTTGTGCCCATGATTGCCGCCCGTTGCGCGCTGTTCTTCGAGCAGCTGTTTGCCGCCATGCCGGGTGCATCCGTGAGCGTGCCGCCCGATAGCATGTGGATTTACCTAGTGCCGTGTTTGCTGGCGGTTCTGCTGGTCTGGTGGCCGCGTCCCCGTACACGTCCTATGGCGGTGGGGCTTGCATGCCTGATGCTCTTGGCTGCGATTCCGTACGTCTATTGGGATCGATTCGCTCCGCCTTCAGTGACGGTGCTCGATGTGGGCCAGGCCGATGCGATTCTTATCCGCCAAGGCGGCGCAGTAGCTCTCGTCGACTGCGGGCTCGACGAGCGTGTGGTTGCGGCGTTGGTTCGCAATAACGTGCACCATATCGATGCCGTCTTTGTGACGCATTGGGATGAGGACCACTGGGGTGGTTTGCCTGCCGTGCTCGAACAGTTTTCGGTCGGAACGATTGCCGTGGCGGCGGATGCGCTGGAGGATGCTCCTGCCGAGGTATTGAACCGACCTGGCGTGGAGTATCGGCAGGTGCGCCGTGGGGATACGGTCGACATTGGCTCATTTTGCGCTCGCGTGATGTGGCCATTCGAGTTCGTGGATGGCGAGGGAAATGAGGACTCGCTTGTCCTGCTGCTCTCTTATGTTCAGGAAGGCAAGGGCCTGCGAATACTTCTCACCGGTGATGCCGAGCTCGACCAAGAGCGGGAATTCGTGCAGGAGGTGGGGGATATCGATGTCCTTAAACTTGGGCATCACGGCTCCAAGGTTTCAGTCGATGGCGAGTTGCTGGACGTCCTGAAGCCCGAGCTTTCCCTCGCAAGCGCCGGTGAGGGGAATCGATACGGCCATCCGTCCGATGCCTGCATCGATGCCGTTAAGGAAGCGGGTGGTGTGTTCGCGTGTACCATCGAACACGGCGACATTACCGTCACACCGACTGCGAATGGCTTTGCGATGCGATGCCAGCTACCGTGACGACGTCGTTGGCGTGTGGTGGGCCCCTGGGCTAGAATGGCACGGAACGAATACGAAGGCCTGCGGGAGGGGAGCGCAATGTCCGAAACCGGTTTGCTGCCGGCATATCTGATCGTCGGTACCGACGGAGTTAAGCGCGACCACGCCGTCTCGCGTATGAAAGCGCGTCTGGAAAAATCGGGTATGGTCGAGTTCAACCTCGACGAGCGAGACATGACCAAGGACCCCGATATCGAGTCCATTATCGGATCGCTTAACACCTTTCCGATGGGCAGCGAGTTTCGTCTGGTAATCCTCGATGGCTGCTCAAAGCTCGCCAAGGCGGTCTCGGAGCCGCTCGTTGGGTATCTGGCGAGTCCCAGCCCAACAACGGTCTGCCTCATCATCGCTGACTCACTTGCCAAGAATACGCGCCTGTATAAGGCAATCGCCAAGATCGACAAGAAGGCTATCGTCGATTGCTCGGGTACCAAGCGCTGGGAACTGCCGCGCCGTGTTCAGCAGATGGCGACGCAGCGCGGTAAGTCGATTTCGACGGCGGCCGCCGAGGAGCTCGTCTCGCGTTCGGGCGAAAACACGCGCATGCTCGATAACGACTTGGCTAAGCTTGCCCAGATGGTCGAGTCGCCCCAGATTGAACTTGCCGATGTTGAGCGCTGGATTGTACGTACGGCCGAGGTCCAACCCTGGGACTTCCTCAACGCCGTCTCGGCTCGCGATATGCGGCGTTCGCTCGAGCTCTTTAAGCTCCTGCCCTCCAAGAGCTACGTGTGGACTTACACATTGCTGTGCGGTCGCATTCGCGAGCTTATCGTCGCCAAGGCGCTCGACGCGCGTGGGCAGGGTCGCGAGCTGGCCGCAACGCTCAAGCTCCAGTCCTGGCAGGTCAAGAATCACCTTACCTGGGCGCGTCGTTTTTCGATGACCGAGCTCGTCGCAGCGCTCGAGGGTGCCGTTGATGTGGAGCTCGCGCTCAAGGGTTCGGCCGATTCTCAGACGGCGCTTTTGCTCTGGATTACGAACATCTTGAGAAAATCGTGATGATACCTGCCTATTTGACAAATTCGTTCTATCCCTTTGAGGGGGAGCGTGCTATAGTAGGCGCTTGCATGACCTCACCGTGTCTCAGAGGTGTCATACATTTTTTGCAAGGAACTCGAAAGGAACTCCAGAAGTGGCAAACATCAAGTCTCAGAAGAAGCGTATCCGCACCAATGAGGCAGCTCGCATGCGTAACAAGGCTGTCAAGTCCGAGCTCAAGACGCTGACCAAGCACGTCCAGTCCGCCGTCGCCGAGGGCGACGCCGAGAAGGCCCAGGCTGCCCTCAAGACCGTCACCAAGCGTCTCGACATGGCTGCCGCCAAGCATGTTATCCACAAGAACCAGGCTTCCAACCGCAAGTCCGGTCTTGCCAAGCTCGTGAACAGCATCAACGCCTAAGTTGTAAATTTCACACCACACAGATTACGCGCATAAATGGAGCCTGTTTTATGGAACAGGCTCCATTTTTTGTACCGCTCGGGTAAGATAGTCCGCATGAATACTTCAATTGACATTTCCCACATCCGCAACTTCTCGATCGTTGCGCATATCGACCATGGCAAGTCCACGATCAGCGACCGCATCCTCGAGCTCACCCATACCGTCGACGAACGCGACATGGAGTCGCAGCTGCTCGACACCATGGATATCGAGCGCGAGCGCGGCATTACGATCAAGTCCAATGCCGTCCGCGTTTCCTATGACGCCGACGATGGTGAGACGTATCAGTTCAATCTGATCGATACGCCGGGCCACGTTGACTTTACCTATGAGGTCTCGCGCTCGCTGGCAGCCTGTGAGGGCGCGGTACTCGTTGTCGACGCCACGCAGGGCGTCGAGGCGCAGACCGTTTCCAACGCGACGCTCGCCACGAACGCCAATCTGGACATTGTGCCCGCCATCAACAAGATCGACCTGCCCTCGGCCCATCCCGATGAGGTTAAGACCGAGATCGAGGATGACCTGGCGATCCCTGCCGATGATGCTGTGTGCGTCTCGGGCAAGACCGGCGAGGGCATTCACGATCTGCTGGAGTCCATTGTCTTTTTGATTTCGCCGCCTAAGGGCGATGCAAACGCTCCGCTCAAAGCGCTCATTTTGGATTCGTACTTTGACGAGTATCGCGGTGTGGTGGCTACGGTGCGCGTCTTCGATGGTTCCATCAAAAAGGGCGATACCCTGCTTATGATGCAAGCCAAGGGCGACTTATTGGTCGACGGCGTGGGCGTTAAGCGTCCTGCCGAGACCCCGGTCGACGCGCTGACGGTCGGCGAGGTCGGATATGTGGTCACGGGCTTGAAGGACCCCGAGGCCGTTCGCGTGGGCGATACCCTTACGTGGGCGTCGAACCCCTGCCCCGAGCCGCTTCCCGGTTATCGCGAGGCCAAGCCCATGGTCTATACGGGCCTGTTCCCGATCGACAACAAGGACTACGAGAACCTGCGTGACGCGCTCGATAAACTGCACGTCAACGACCCGTCGTTGGTGTGGGAGCCCGAGACTTCGGTGGCGCTCGGCTTTGGCTTCCGCGTGGGCTTCCTGGGCCTGCTGCACATGGAAGTCGTCAAGGAACGCCTGGAGCGCGAGTTCAACCTGGACCTCATTGCCACGAGTCCCTCGGTTGATTATCACGTCTACAAGACCGACGGCGAAATGATCGATGTCCGCAGTCCGCAGGACCTTCCCGAGGCCACACGCATCGATCGTATCGAGGAACCCTACCTCAAGGCAAAGATCATCTGCCCGCCTGAGTACACGGGTGCCGTCATGCAGCTCGCCATCGAGCACCGCGGCGTCACAACCGACATGATCCACCTGACGAGCAAATCGGTCGAGATGCGCTTCGATATGCCGCTCGCCGAGCTCATCTTGGACTTCTTCGATCAGCTCAAGAGCCGCACCAAGGGCTATGCCTCGCTCGACTACGAGTTCAACGAGTACCGTCCCTCCGAGCTCGTGAAGCTCGATATTTTGCTTTCGGGCGACGAGGTGGACGCGCTTTCGTTTATCGTCCATAAGGACAAGGCATATGGCCTGGCCCGAGGCCTGTGCGACAAGCTCAAGGAGATCATCCCGCGTCAGCTGTTCGAGGTGCCCATCCAGGGTGCTATCGGCAACAAAATCATCGCCCGTTCCACCGTCAAGGCGCGTCGCAAGGACGTTCTTGCTAAGTGCTACGGCGGCGATATCTCGCGTAAGCGCAAGCTGCTCGAGAAGCAGAAAGAGGGCAAGAAGCGTATGAAGGCCATCGGATCGGTCGAGGTCCCGCAGGAGGCGTTTATGGCGATCCTCAAGGTGGACGAGTAGGTCCATGGCGCTTTCTGAATACAGCAAGCGGCTGCTGGGTGCCTATGCCGAGCAGCCGTTCCTTATGGCTCCCATGGCGGGCGTGACCGACCCCGCCTATCGCATCATGTGTCGCCGCCGCGGTGCCAACCTTGCCTACAGCGAGATGGTGAGCGTGGCGGGTCTTGCCTATGCCAGCAACAAGACCTGGCGCCTGGTGCTACCGGCCGACGAGGAGCAGCAGATTTGCGTGCAGCTCTTTGGCTCCAAGCCCGAGCAGTTTGCGAGCGCCGTCGCCGCCGTCGAGGAGCGCGTTGGCGATCGCCTGTCGCTCATCGATATCAATATGGCATGCCCCGCCCGCAAGGTTGTCACCAAGGGCGAGGGTTCGGCGCTCATGCGCACGCCCGACCTGGCCGAAAGAATCGTCGAGGCAGCGGTGGGCGCGGCGCATGTTCCCGTGACCGTCAAGATTCGCAAGGGCTTTTATGCCGAGGACCGTAATGCCGCGACATTTGCCCAGATGCTTGAGAGTGCAGGGGCTGCCGCAGTCGCCGTGCATGGTCGTTGCGCCACGCAGCTCTACACGGGCCAGGCCGATTGGTCGGTCGTCGATGAGGTTGCCGACGCTGTCGAGATTCCCGTGATTGGTTCGGGCGATGTGTTCTCGGCCGAGGACGCTGCTGAGCATCTGCACGGCTCGGGTGCCAGCGCGGTGTTTATCGCACGCGGCATCTACGGCAATCCGTGGGTGTTCGGCGATGCCCGAGCCCTTGCACTCGATGGCATGCCGGTTCCTTCTCGCTCCTCGGTCGAGCGGCTGGAGGCTCTGCGCGAGCACCTGACGTTGACGCATGAGCTTCTGCCGCTCATGTCGCGTGCTCGCACGTACGCAAGCTGGTACTTAAAGGGCATGCCCCATGCCGCCGCCTGGCGCGCTCAGGTGGTGCGTTGCTCTACGTACGAGGAGTTTATGGCGCTGGTCGATGATATCGAGCGCGACGTGGTGGTCTGCGAGGCCGCGCTTGCCGCCGGCGAGTCGGTGCCTGCTCATCCGCTGGAGGCCTAACGGTGGCCGTTACCGCGCTGTACGTGCACGTGCCGTTTTGCGCCCAAAAGTGCCGGTACTGCGACTTTGACTCGCGCAGCTTTGCTCCGTGCGACCTGGATGCTGCGCTCGATGCCTATTTTGAGCAGCTGTATGCGCGGCTCGATGCCTTTGGCAACGCTGGGGCACTCGGGCAGGTCCGCACAGTCTACGTAGGCGGCGGCACGCCGTCGCTGGCAGGGGAGCGCCTGGTGAAACTTGCCCGTCGTATCTCCATGTGGTGCAAGCCCGTTGAATTTACTTGCGAAGCCAATCCTGAGTCGCTGACCGCCGAGCTCGCCACCGCGCTTGCCGAGGCGGGTGTCACGCGCATCTCTCTGGGCGTGCAAACCCTCGACAATACCGAGCTGGCTGCTATTGGCCGCATTCACGATGCTAATCGGGCACTTGCGGCTATCGCGACGGTAAAGGACGCTGGCCTCGATGTGTCGTGCGACCTTATGTGTGGCCTTCCCGGGCAGACGGCGGCGAGTTGGCGGCGCACGCTCGATGGCGTTTTGGCGGCGGCGCCTCATCATGTGTCGGTCTACCCGCTCACGCTCGAGGAGGGCACGCCACTCTATCGCATGGCGTGCCGTGACGAGTCGCTCGAGCCTGATGAGGATTTTCAGGCCGCCTGCATGGATGTGGCACGCGAGCTCCTGGGTGCCGCCGGCTATCACCCGTATGAGGTGGCAAGCTACGCGCTCGACGGCCATGAGTGCGCCCATAACATTGCCTACTGGACCGGACGGGGCTACCTGGGCCTGGGTCGTTCTGCCGCGGGCATGCTCGACGACGAAGATTTCGACCGTCTTGCAGGTTTGTTCCCCGGCGTGTCTTCTCGAGGCGATGCGTACCGCGTGCGTCTGGTGCAACGTGACGATGACGCGACGGCGTTCGAGGCCGAATATCTGTCGCAGCGTGAGGCTGTCGCCGAAGACTTGATGCTCGCTTGTCGCATGACGCGCGGTGTTGCGTCCGACCTGTTGGCTCGTACAGCTTGCGTCATCCCAACGGGCGAGCTGGCAGCTGCCTGCGATCGCGCGCTCGAATTGGGTCTTGCCACTTGGGTGCCCGAGACGCTCTGGGGTCATGAGGGACCCTTCACTACGGCAGATGTCGTCGCGGGCCATGTTCGAGCTCGTCTGGCGCCGACCCATCTGGGCTGGCTCGATGGAAATGTTCTGTTCGAGCTGTTTTGGGATCTAGCTTAGGCCGCTCGGGTAGAATTACCGGAATATATACGCTGCTGTGAGCAGGAGGTTGCCGCGCATGGCGACGATGAACGAAAAAGATTACTACGAGATTCTGGGTGTCTCCAAGGACGCCACCTCGCGTGATATTCAAAAGGCCTTCCAGCAAAAGGCCCGTAAGCTCCATCCGGACGTCAATAAAGAGCCGGATGCCGAGGAAAAGTTTAAAGAGGTTTCCGAGGCCTACGCCGTACTTTCGGATGAGCAAAAACGTGCGCGCTACGACGCCATGCGTTCTGGCAATCCCTTTGCCGGTGCTCCTACGGCTTCGCCCTATGGTGGCGGCTACGCCGGCAGCACGGGCTATGGCAATCCCTTTGAGGGCGGATTTCCCTTTGGTGGCGCCTGGGGCCAGCAGCGTCGCGGCCAGGCTGCCTACAATCCCGAGAACGGCGCCAACGTGGTCGTCGATATCAAACTCGACGCCAAGGAGGCCAAGGGCGGTGCCCGCAAGACCGTCCGCTACACGCGCTTCGATACCTGTAGCAACTGCGGCGGCTCGGGCTCCGTTTCGTCTGAGCATGCCCATACCTGCCCGAGCTGCGGTGGCCGCGGCCACATCGACGTCGACCTGTCCTTCCTGTTTGGTGCGGGCACGTTCCAGTCGGTCTGCCCCGAGTGCGGCGGTTCCGGTAAGGTCGTGGCCGACCCCTGCCCCGATTGCGGTGGCAGCGGGCGAACCCGTGTGACCTCCGAGCAGACGATTGAGTTTCCTGCCGGCACGCACGATGGCGACGAGGTCCGCATTAGCGGCATGGGCCATGCTGGCACTAACGGTGCCGCGGGCGGCGACCTGGTCGGCCGCGCCCATGTTGAGGCCGAGCGCTTGGAAGGCAAAGCTCGTACTGGCTTTTACCTGATGGGCATTGTGGCGCCGTTTTTGGTGCTGTCGGCCATCTCGGGAGTGTTCTCGGCCTTTGCCGTGATGTGCTTTATTCCGTTTACCATGGGCCTGTTCATGGTGCTTTCGGACGGTGTGCTTCATCGCAGCCTGCTGTGGTGGAAGCGCGGTGCGATGCAGTTTGCCAACGGTTTTGCCAACGGCTTCATGTTCGCGCTCGTGTCGGTTTGGTTCGCGAGCTGCTCGCAACGGGCCATGCTTTCGCCGTATCAAATGCAATAACATCAAACCCTTTGTTTGCGGTCGGCCCAGCTTGGGTATAGGACGCACTGTGACAATAATGAAAGTCGGAAGGATTCGGTCGTGTCGGAAAATAGGGATTACTACGAGGTGCTTGGCGTCGACAGGGATGCCGACGCGCGGACGATTAAGCGTGCGTTTTTAAAGAAGGCCCGTACCGTACATCCGGATGTTTCGGACGATCCCGAGGCCGAGGCCAAGTTCAAGGAGCTCAACGAGGCCTATTCCGTTCTTTCCGATGAGCAGAAGCGTGCTAACTACGACCGTTACGGCACTGCCGACGGTCCTGGTGGTTCGGGCTATGTCGACATCAACGATATCTTTGGTGGCATGGGCATGGACGACCTGTTCTCGTCGTTCTTTGGCGGTGGCGCCGGTGGTGGCGCCCGCAGTCGTCGTGAGCGTCGTCGCGGACGTGACATGGCCATCTCCCTTTCGGTGACCCTTGAGGAGGCGGCGCTCGGTTGCAAAAAGACGATCAGCTATGATCGCCTTGCTCCTTGCGAGGACTGCAACGGTACCGGTAGGGCCGAGGGCGCACAGGAAAAGCAGTGCAGTCGCTGCCACGGTACGGGCTACGTCACGACGGTTCAGCGATCGTTTTTGGGCCAGGTTCAGTCTTCCTCGCCTTGCCCCGACTGCCATGGCGAGGGCACGGTCATCGACCATCCCTGCGAGACCTGCGACGGTCAGGGCCGCACGCCTTCGCACGAAAAGATCGACATCGATATTCCCGCCGGCGTTTCGACCGGTCGCCAGCTGCGTGTGAGCGGCTTTGGCGAAGCCGGCCTTCGCGGCGAGCCTTCGGGCGACCTGATTGTCAACGTGCGCGTTGCCGACCATGAGCGCTTTAAGCGCAACGGTGACGACCTGTACCTGGTGAGCGATATCTCGATTGCGCAGGCTGCGCTCGGCTGCGAGATCGAGGTCGGGGGCATTATGCCCGACGAGGTCGTTAAGGTGACGGTTCCCGCCGGCGCCCAGTACGGCGACACCGTGAGCGTCAATAATTACGGCATGCCGCGCATTGGCGGTGGCGGTTCGCGTGGCCGCCTGATCGTGCAACTGCGCGTGGTCGTTCCCACCAATCTTTCCAATAAGCAACGCGAGCTGCTCTGTGCTTTTGCCGATGAGATGGGCGATGACGTCGCTTCCGGTAAGAAGTCGGTGACCGACCGTATCAAGAGTGCCCTCGACGATATCCTCGATTAAGGAGCCCGCGTGCTCGCACCCCATATTTCCGTCGTCAACCTCGGCTGCCGTGTCAACCGGGTTGAGTCTGACCGTATCACTGCCGATCTTATGCGCTTGGGCTTTGCTATGGTGGAGCCCCAGAATGCCGATCTGATCGTCATTAACACCTGTGCCGTTACGGGCGAGGCCGAGGCCAAGACCCGTAAGGCCGTCCGTCATGCGCTGACCCATCCAAACGAGCCTTATGTGCTCGTGACCGGTTGCGTGGTCAATTTGCATCCCGAGGAGCTGTTGGAGCTTTCGGATCGCGTGATCGCCGAGCCGTCCAAGATCGATGTCGCCGAACGTGTCTGCGAGGTGCTGGGCGTTGAGTCCGATAGCGTTCCCGCCTGCAGCGATGGCGAGGTGGTCGATGCGCTCGGTCGCTCTCGCCTGGGCGTGAAGATCCAGGACGGCTGCAACCATCGCTGCACCTATTGCATTGTGTGGAAGGCGCGCGGCCCCGAGCGTTCCGTGCCCGTCGAGTCCGTGCTTGAGCAAGTTCGCGAGGCCCAGGAGGCCGGCGTGCCCGAGGTAGTGCTGACCGGTGTGAACCTGGGTGCCTACGATGGCAAGAGCGCGACCGACGAGCATGTCGAAATCGATGAGCTGCTCGAGGCCATCATGGAGCGCACGACTATTGCGCATGTGCGCATTTCCTCGGTCGAACCCATGGATATCTCTGAGCGCCTGCTTAAGGTTATGGCGCGCTATCCGCAGCGTATTGCCCCGTTTTTGCACCTGCCCGTGCAGTCCGGCTGTACGGCAACCTTGCATCGCATGGGTCGTCCCTATAGTGCGGAGTCCTTTGAGGACACGGTGCGTATGATTCGCGCCAACTTGCCCCAGGCGTCTCTTTCGTGCGACGTCATCGTCGGTTTTCCTGGTGAGACGGACGAGGAGTTCGAGGAGTCGCTGGCGCTGTGCCGCCGTGTGGGTTTCTCACGTATGCACGTGTTCCGCTACAGCAAGCGTCCCGGTACCCTTGCTGCCGACATGCCCGACCAGGTGCCGCCCGAGGTTATGGCCGAGCGCAGCCGCCGTATGCGAGCCGCGGCGCAGGAGCTCGCTATTGCCGATGCTCGTCGTCGCGTGGGCACCGTCGAGCGTGCCGTGCTCGAGTATGGTGACAACCTGACGCTCGGCTCGTTCCATCATGCCCGTCTTGACGATACCTGTGGACTTACAGCCCCGTGTCTGCTCGATGTTGCTATCATCGGAGTCGATGATTCCGGCTTGGTCCATGCGCGCAGGGAGGTCCATGGAAGCCTCGAAGATTAGACTTACCGTTCCCGAGGGAATTGATCCCTCGCGCGTTTTGGGCGTCGGCGACGGCGTCCTTCGTGCGCTCGAGAGCTTGGTTCGCGCTCACGTGGTCGCCCGTGGCGATAGCATCGCCGTGAGCGGTGACCCGGATGAGGTCGAACTCGTGGCGCGTTATTTTGAACACGCTTTTCGCGAGGCGGCGGCCGGTCGTACCCTGTCTGCCGACGATGTCTCGCGTTGCCTGGCCGTCTTGCGCGACGGCGAGCATGAGGCCACATCGCTTCGCGATGACGTGCTGCTTTCATACCGCGGTCGCGTCATTCGTCCCAAGACGCTCGGGCAAAAGCGCTATGTGGATGCCATCCGCTCGCATACCATCACGTTTGGCCTGGGTCCAGCCGGTACCGGTAAGACTTATCTGGCCATGGCGCTCGCCGTTGCCGCGCTCAAGCGTCACGAGGTGGGTCGCCTAATCTTGACGCGCCCGGTTGTCGAGGCGGGGGAGAACCTGGGCTTTTTGCCCGGTACCCTCGAGGAAAAGATCGATCCGTACATGCGCCCGCTCTACGACGCCCTTTTTGACATGATGGATCGCGAGCGCACCGATGAGCTTATGGAACGTGGCGTGATCGAGATCGCCCCGCTCGCCTACATGCGCGGCCGTACGCTGAGCGATGCGTTCGTGGTGCTCGATGAGGCACAAAACACGACGCCCGAGCAGATGAAGATGTTCCTGACGCGCCTGGGCTTCAACTCCAAGTTCGTGATTACCGGCGACTTGAGTCAGCGCGACCTGGTGGGTCGTCGTGGCGGCTTGGCGGATGTCGAGAAGATTTTGGGCCGTGTCGACGATGTGGCATTTTCTCACCTCGAGCGTGCCGACGTGGTGCGTCATGCCCTGGTGGGTCGTATCGTCGAGGCATATGATGCTTATGATGACGTGCGTGAGCAGCGTTCGCGCGACCGAAAGGAGTCCCGTTGAGTGTATTGATCAGCAACGATGCCGAGCTCGATACGCTGCTCGACGCGCAAGAGGTGGAGCACATCTGCGAGGTCGTGCTTGCCGCCGAGGGCGTTGAGCGTGAAGTTGAGATTTCCCTTTCGTATGTCGACGAGGACGAGATGCACGAGCTCAACCACGAGTGGCGCGGTATCGACCGCACCACCGATGTGCTCTCGTTTGAGTGCGATTCGGCCTTTGACGATGACATTCCCGCCGATGAGACGCTCGAGCTCGGCGATATTATCTTGGCCCCGCAGGTTATTGCCCGTCAGGCCCCCGGTTTTGGCAATAGTCCCGCTGATGAGTGCCGTCTGATGCTCGTACACGGAATGCTGCACCTGCTGGGCTATGACCACATCGAGGACGACGAGGCCGAGGTCATGGAGGCCCGCGAGGACGCCATCCTGCGCGATCTGGCGCTCGAGCGCGGCGAGGACCCCAAGCTAGTCCACGTCGGCCCCATCACCAACCATGCCCACGACTAGGAGCCGTCTATGATTCCCGGATCGAACAAGGACCATCCGTCCTTTTTAAAGTCGTTTTCTTACGCCATGGAGGGCTTCGTCACCGCCGTCAAGACCGAGCGCAACATTAAGGTCATGCTCGTGGCGGGCGTGTGCACCGTCATTGCCGGCTGCATCGTGGGGCTCGACATTGCCGAGTGGGCCACGATTATCATCTGTTGTGGCCTGGTGATTCACGGCGAGCTGTGCAACACCGCTATGGAGGCTATCGTCGACCTAGCGACCCAGGAGCTCCATCCGCTGGCCAAGCGTGCGAAGGACATCGCCGCCGCCTCTGTATACGTTCTTTCCATCACCGCCGCGATTGTGGGCGTGCTGGTATTTGCCCACGCGCTCGGCTTTATTTAGAAAGGGATTCCCATGTCCGACAATATGCAGTCTACCGATGAGATTTTGGACGACGAGTCCCCGGATGCTAAGGCGACCGAGGCCTATGAGGAAGTCGAGGAGTTCGACCCGTTTGAGGGCATGAGCGACGAGGAGCTCGACGCCCTGTGCGATGAGGACGACAGCCTCGCGGGCTTTGGCGACGTTGAGCCCGGTTTCCGCAGTGGCTTCGTGGCCTTGGTCGGCCGCCCCAACGCCGGTAAGTCAACGCTGCTCAACGCCTGCTATGGCAAAAAGGTCGCCATCACCTCGCCGGTGGCCCAGACGACCCGCCGCCGCATGCGCGCCGTCGTCAACCGCCCCGGCTACCAGCTGGTCTTTGTCGATACCCCGGGTATCCACAAGCCCAAGGACGGTCTAGGGTCCGAGCTCAACAAGAGCGCGCTGTTCGAGCTGAACGATGTCGATGTTGTCGCGTTTTTGATTGATGCCACCAAACCGATCGGCAGGGGAGACGCCTGGGTTGCCGAGCGTGTCAAGAATGCCCGTTCCAATAAGGTCCTGGTGCTCACCAAGGCCGATGAAGCCGACCCCGCACAGGTCATGGAGCAGCTTAAGGCCGCCCACGAGCTTATGGAATATGACGACGAGATCGTGACGTCGTCGGTCAAGAACTTTAACGTCGATGCCTTCATCGAGACCGTTGCGCACTTTTTGCCCGAGGGTCCGCGTTGGTTTCCCGAGGACATGGGTACCGACGCTTCCGATGAGACGCTCGTTGCCGAGTTTGTGCGCGAGAAGGTCTTGCGCCGCACCCGTGATGAGATCCCGCACTCCGTGGGCGTGATTTGCGATGCGCTTGAGCAGACCAAGAAGGTGCTGCGCGTGCACGCCACCATTTACGTCGAGCGCGAGGGCCAAAAGGGCATCATCATCGGCAAGGGCGGCGAGATGATCAAACATATCGGCATCGACGCCCGTCGCGACCTTGAGCGCATCTTTGGCACCCAGGTCTTTTTGGAGCTGGACGTGAAGGTCAAGGCCGGCTGGCGTGACGACGAGGCCCAGATTCGCCGCTTTGGCTATAACGCCGAGGATTAGGGACACGCGGCGCGAATGGCAGGTTCTCGTACATATCGCACGAAAGTGCTCGTGCTCGATAAGACGAAGCTCAAAGAGACGGACCTGATCCTGACGATGCTTGACGAGCGGGGTCGGCAGGTTCGTGCCGTGGCAAAGGGCGCCCGCAAACCCGGCGGACGCCTGGCTGCGCGCTGCGAGATGTTCTGTACCGTTGATCTGCTGCTTGCGCATGGACGGTCGCTCGACGTGGTTTCCCAGGCCGAGCTTATGGAGGCGCCGCTCGGCGCCGCGCCCGATTACGAGATGACATGCGCCGCAAGCGCGATCGCCGAGGTCGCGCGCGTGTGCTCGTTCGAGGACGCCGAGGATCCGTTTACCTTTGCCATAACGCAGCGAGCGCTTGCCCTGGTGGGCAGCGGGCTCGACACGGCACATATGGATCTACTTGTGGCGGCATATGTCTTTAAGCTGCTGTCGCACGTTGGCTATCGACCTGATTTTTCGGCCTGCGTGCTGTGCGGTGACCCCATGCTGTCGTATTTTTCACCCCAGGCGGGCGGTCTTATGTGCGGGTCGTGCGCGTCGAGCGTGCCCGGTGCCGAGCTGGTCTCGACCGGTGAGGTCGCATGGCTGCGCGCCCTCATGTCCATGACCTTCGATGCGCTCATGGCCGAGAGGGTCGACCCCCATACCGCTGCCTTTTTGCTGGGGCTTTCGCACGTGTGGGCTGCGACGCACACCGATCAACGTCTCCGTGCGATGGAATTCATGTTGGGTCGGTGATGATGCGCAGGCGCGGGCTGCTTGTGGTAACATACCGACCTGTTGGTACCTCGACCTTGGTTGCTCGCTCCACCGGCGGCTTCCCAGTCCGAGGCGAATCGAGTCGCCCGATGGCGACGCAAAACGAAAGGTGAAACAATGACTGTTTCCAAAGAGCGCAAGGCGGAGCTGACTGCCCAGTTCGGTAACACCCCGGTCGACACCGGCAACCCCAAGGTTCAGGTCGCCATCCTGTCCGAGCGCATCAAGGAGCTGACCGAGCACATGAAGTCCCACCAGAAGGACTTCCACACCCGTCGTGGCCTGCTCATGCTCGTCGGCCGTCGTCGTCGTCTTCTCTCCTACATCAAGAAGAACGACATCGTCGAGTACCGTGAGCTCATCAAGGCTCTGGGCATCCGCGACAACATCCAGTAGGATTTGTACATGCTAAGAGCGTCCTGCGCAGCGGGGCGCTCTTTTTGTGTAAGGGCGCGAACAATCACGCTCTGAAGCGTGGCGGGGGCAGGGGGCCCGCGTCACATGAGAAGCCCGCAGGCAAGGGGCCTGTGGGGTAAAGGAGAACAATGACACTCGTATCCAAGACCTTTGAGCTGTACGGCAAGACCTACACCTTCGAGTCGGGCGAGCTTGCCAAGCAGGCCACCGGCGCCTGTCTTGTCAAGCAGGGCGACACCACGATGCTCGACACCGTGGTCGTCTCCAAGGAGCGCAAGAACTACGACTTCTTCCCGCTGACCGTCGACTTCAACGAGAAGATGTACGCCGCAGGCCGCATCCCGGGTGGCTACCTCAAGCGTGAGGGCCGTCCCAGCGAGAAGGCCACGCTCACGGCTCGTATGATCGACCGTCCGATCCGTCCGAGCTTCCCGGACGGCTTCCGCAACGAGGTGCACATCGTCGCCACCTCGCTCGTCGCCGACCAGGTCAACCCCTTCGACGTCATCAACGTCATGGGTGCCTCCCTGGCCATGACGCTCGGCGGCGTGCCCTTCGAGGGCCCGCTTGCCTGCGTGCGCATCGGCCGTAACGTGGAGACCGGCGAGTTTATCGTCAACCCCACCTACGAGGAGCGCGAGAACTCCGACCTGGACCTGGAGCTGGGCGGCTCTGCCGACTTCATCTCGATGGTCGAGGCCGGCGCCGAGGAGATCTCCGAGGACGACATGCTCGCCGCCATGAAGTTTGGCCAGGAGGCCCTCGCCGCCTTCTGCCAGGCCCAGGACGAGTTCGTTGCCGAGTGGGAGCAGGTCAATGGCGCCATCGTCAAGAAGGAGTACCCGCTCGACCAGCCCGTCGAGGAGGTCCAGGAGCGCATCTTCGCCCACTACGACGAGATGGCCGCCGCCCTTCGCGATGCCGACAAGCTCTCCCGTATCGGTAAGGTCGAGGCTCTGAAGGAGTCCATCCGTGCCGAGTTCACCGAGGAGGAGCAGGCCGCTTGGGAGCGCGAGATCCCCGTGGCGCTCAAGAAGCTCGAGAAGAAGGCCATGCGCACCATGGTCGTCGAGACCGGCGAGCGCGTCGACGGCCGTGCCGCCGATGAGATTCGCCCCATCATGGTGAAGGATAACTACCTGCCGCTCGTTCACGGCTCCGGTCTGTTCCAGCGTGGCCAGACCCAGGTGCTTTCCGTCCTGTCGCTCGGTATGCTCAACGAGGGTCAGCGTCTGGATACCATCGAGCCCACCGAGGGCAAGCGCTATATGCACCACTACAACTTCCCGCCGTTCTGCACCGGCGAGACTGGCCGCATGGGCAGCCCCAAGCGCCGCGAGATCGGCCACGGCAACCTGGCCGAGCGCGCCCTGCTCCCGGTGCTCCCCGACGAGAACGAGTTCCCCTACGCTATTCGCGTGGTCTCCGAGGTCATGGAGTCCAACGGCTCCTCTTCGATGGCTTCGACCTGCGGCTCCACGCTCGCCCTTATGGACGGCGGCGTGCCTATTAAGCGCCCGGTCTCCGGTATCGCCATGGGCCTGATCCAGGAGGAGGGCAAGACCGTGGTCCTGTCCGATATCCAGGGTCTCGAGGACTTCCTGGGCGACATGGACTTTAAGGTCACCGGCACCACCGAGGGGATCACCGCCCTGCAGATGGACAACAAGGCCACCGGTCTTACCTTCGACATCTTGGCCCGCGCCCTGCAGCAGGCCAAGGAGGGTCGCGCCTTCATCCTGCAGAAGATGCTCGATGTGATCCCCGAGCCGCGCCACACCACGCGCAGCACCGCTCCGCGCATCGTCTCCATCCAGGTTCCGACCGACAAGATCCGCGACGTTATCGGTTCTGGTGGTAAGGTCATCCGCGGCATCCAGGACGAGACCGGTGCCTCGGTCGACATCCAGGAGGACGGCACCGTCTTTGTCGGCGGCACCGGCGAGTCCGTCGATCAGGCTGTCGAGCGTATCAAGCTCATCATCAAGGTTCCCGAGCCGGGCGAGGAGTACACCGGTCGTGTGGTCTCCATCCAGCCCTTCGGCGCCTTCGTCAACCTGCTGCCTGGCAAGGACGGCCTGCTGCACATCTCCCGCGTCGCCAAGGGCCGCGTGGAGAAGGTCGAGGACGTCCTCAACGTCGGCGACGAGGTCAAGGTCGTCGTCATCGAGGTCGACGATCGCGGCAAGATCTCGCTCGATCGTCTTGACAAGCCTGAGGCTCCGGCTCGCGCCGAGGGTTCCTCCGAGGGCGACGGCGAGCACTTCCAGCGCCGTGAGCGTCCGCGTCGCGAGCGCTCCGAGCGCAGCGACCGTCCGCGCCGTCCCGGTGACAACGGAGGCCGCAAGCCCCGCCGTCACCACGACGCCGAGTAACAGCCGTACATAAGCAGCTCATGCAAGGGCGACTCCTAAGGGGTCGCCCTTTTGTTTGCGCCCGGGAGGGCCGCATATGAAGTTTCCTGCTCTACAGTCCTGCGCAAGACGGAAAGCACATTAAGTGCTTTCCTTTGCGTGCGGAACTCGCGATAAACTTCATATGCGCCCCTCCCGGTCGCAAGCAAAAGGGCTGGTTAGTGCCGCTCGCTATTTAGCTAGACAGTCTATTCAGTAGTCAGATTTCAGATCTGTAGATAGCCGCAGCAGCATCTTCCCAGATAAAACCGACCAAAACAAACCTGTCCCTTTTTGGCAGGTTTCCCGTGGGGCGGGCGCTGATGAAGTTTATCGCGAGTTCCGCACGAACAGGAGGCCACTTAATGTGGCCTCCGTCGTGAGCAGGACTGTAGAGCAGGAAACTTCATCAGCGCCCGCCCCACGGGAAACCGGCGGGATAGACCAGTTCAGATGGGGCTTTGATGCATGGGTGGTCTGTTGTTGTGCAAATGGGTATCATACTGTGGTTATTGCATCGACTCTGCGATGCATATTTGTACGTTCCCGGCGGTCGGTTTGCCAGAAGCGCCCCGTCGGTTGTTCCAGACCCGTTTCGAAGAAAGGAAACCACACTTACCTATGGCAGCTAAAAAATCATCTCCTTTGAAGATCATTCCGCTCGGCGGCCTTGACGGCATCGGCAAGAACATGACGGTCTTCGAGTGCGGCGACGACATGGTGCTCGTCGACGCCGGTCTTATGTTCCCGGATGACTCCCAGCCCGGTATCGACCTGGTGCTTCCCGACTACACCTATGTTCTGGAGAACGAGGAGAAGCTCCGCGGTATCATCGTCACTCACGGCCACGAGGACCACACCGGTTCGCTTCCGTACCTGCTGCAGGACCTCAACAACAAGGTGCCCATCTTCTCGAGCAAGCTGACGCTCGGTTTTATCGAGGGCAAGCTCTCCGAGTTCCGCATCCGCGCACCCAAGTTCCGTGAGGTCAAGGGCGGCAGCCATGTCAACCTCGGCGGCATCTCGCTCGACTTCTTCTCGATGACGCACTCCATCCCCGGCGCTCTGGGCGTGTTCATTCGCACCAACCAGGGCACCGTTATGCACACCGGCGACTTTAAGCTCGACCAGACGCCCATCGACGGCGTCACGCCCGACTATGCCGCTATCAGCCGTTTTGCCAAGCAGGGCATCGACCTGCTGCTTTCCGACTCCACCAATGCCACGGTTCCCGGCTTTACCAAGTCCGAGGCCGAGGTTGGTCCCAACCTGTTGCACGCCATCAAGAACGCCCCGGGTCGCGTGTTCGTCGCGTCGTTCTCGAGCCACATCCATCGTCTGCAGCAGATCTGCGATGCCGCCCGCAAGTGCGGCCGTAAGGTCGTTGTGACCGGTCGCTCCATGCTCACGAACACCCGCGTGGCGCGTGAGCTGGGCTACCTCAACATCGATGACGCCGATATCATCGATGCCTTCGATATCGATAACCTGCCCGACGATAAGATTGTCGTCATGTGCACCGGTTCGCAGGGCGAGCCGCTGTCGGCCCTGTCCCGCATGGCCAATGGCGAGCACAAGACGCTCTCCATCCACGAGGGCGATACCGTTATCCTTTCGGCAACTCCCGTTCCTGGCAACGAGAAGGCCGTCCAGCAGGTCGTCAACAGCCTGGCCAAGCTCGGCTGCGACGTGTGGGATAAGAACCGCGCTCTCGTCCACGTCTCGGGTCACGGTAGCCAGGAGGAGCTCAAGCTCCTGATGGCCATGGCCAAGCCCACGTACTTTATGCCGGTTCACGGTGAGGCCGTGCATCTGCGCGCCCATGCGCAGCTGGCCCGCAAGATGGGCATCAAGGACGATCATATCTTTATCCTCGATAACGGCGACACGCTCGAGATGCGCGGTGGTATCGTCAAGCGCGGTACGCCCGTCGAGTCCGGTGTCGTTTACGTCGACGGCCTGCGTATCGGCGATACCGACCCCATCGTCCTGCGCGATCGCCAGAAGCTCGCCAACGACGGTATGGTCACGGCCGTTGCCATCGTCTCCCTCAAACACAAGAAGATCGAGGCCATCGAGTTCTCGGGCCGCGGCGTCTCGTTTGCCATCGACGACCAGTTCTCCGAGGATGCCTCCGCGTCCATTATGAAGACGATCGAGAAGGGTAAGTTTAGCTTTACCAGCAGCGGTTCCGATGCCATTCGCAAGGCCGTGCGCGATTCGCTCTCTAACTTTATCTGGAGCCGTACGCGCACCCGTCCGATGATCATCCCGGTCGTCATGGAGGTTTAGTTTGGCGCGCGGATCTGCAAAAAACGCCAAAGGCAATAAGGCCAATAACCAACCGGCATCTGCTAAGGGTGCCGGTTCCCATCTGCGTGCCAATAAGGGCCACGAGTCCGAGTTTGATGAGTTTGAGCCCCTGGTCGAGCCTTCGGCCAATCGCGATATCGCCGGTGTGGTCATCGCCGTTTTGGCGATCGCGTCCTTCATTGCCGTGATCTCTCCGGCAACAGCGCCCGTGACGGCTGCGGTTGCCGGTTTCTACCACCTGGGCTTTGGTCTGGGCGCCTACGTGCTGCCGATCGTCATCTTGCTGTTTGCCGCCACGCTCTTTTTGGGTGAGGACTCGCCGCTCAACGTGCGCTCTGTTGCGGGCGGCGCCTTGGTCTTTATCGCCGTCGTCTCCATTCTTTCGCTGATGGTGCCGGGCACGAGCGATTCGTGCGACCTTATGTTTACGCCGCAGAACCTTTCCGTGTCGGGCGGCTACATTGGCGCCTTTATCGCAAGTGCCTTGCAAAACGCCTTGGGTAAACCTATCGCCATGGTTGTCTTGCTGGGGCTTGTCGTCGTTGGTTTGGTCATTATCGGCTTTTCGGTGGGTGGCGTTTTGCGCTCCGCACGCGATCGCGCTGCCGATTTTGCCGAGCGTCGACGTGCCGATGTCAATGCGAGCCCGTGGGGCGATGAAGAGGCCCTGTCTGTTCCCGGCGTCGCTCGTCCGCACCTGAGCATTTTGCGCCAGAAGGGGACTGACGCCGCGGTGACCACGGTCATGGGCGGCGATGTCGACCCGGTTTTGGATGACGACGAGGACGATGACCCGTTTGTCGACGTATCCGAGTCGGTTGAAGCCGAGCGGGCCAAGACCACGCTGCTGCCGCGCCGTCATGCCAAGAAGGGCAAGACGGTTCCCAAGCTCAATACGAGTGAGCCCGACCCGTCTTGGTCCGATAGCGAGATTGAGCTCACCGAGGGCGATGACGAGGACGACGAGGCTCCGATTGAGGCCGCAAAGACAACTTTGCTGCCGCGTCGCCATGCAAAGCGCGGCCAGGTCACCGGACAGCTTTCGATGGAGGACGATCTGGACAAGGTTGACGAGTCCGAGCCGCCGTTTTCCGTGAATCCCGTCTCGGCCGCCCCCCAGACCCCCGACTTCCTGAAGCACCCCAAGGTCGCTGACGCCTCAACCTCTACGGCCTCTGCCGCTCCTGCTGCGGCTGACAATGGGGGAGCGAGCGACACCGCAACTGACGCCGAGGGCGAAGAAGAGGACGGCCTCAAGCTTCCGCCGCTCGAAATCCTGCATGCCAACCCGCAGTCGGCTTCCGCCGCGTCTTCGGACAAGGAGCTGGAGCAGACCGCTGAGTCACTGCAATCCACCTTGCTTGAGTTTGGCCGCAGTGCCCGCGTGGTCGGCTGGATCGCCGGCCCCACGGTGACGACCTTTAAACTGCAGCCCGGTGAGGGCGAACGTGTGAGCAAAATCTCGAGCCTCGAGGACGATATCGCGCTTTCGCTCGCTGCCCAGTCGGTGCGTATCTTTGCCCCGATCCCCGGCACCTCGCTCGTGGGCATCGAGATTCCCAACCGCAAGCGCCAGAACGTCAATCTGGGCGACGTGCTGCCCTATGTGAAGGGCGGTCCGCTCGAGCTCGCCATCGGCCGCGATGCCGAGGGCACGCCGGTTGTCGCCGACCTCGCCAAGATGCCTCACCTGTTGATTGCCGGTACGACCGGTTCTGGTAAGTCGGTGATGATCAATTCCATCATCACGACATTGCTCATGCGCGCCCTTCCCGAGGACGTTCGCCTGATCATGGTCGACCCCAAGCGCGTCGAGCTTGCGGGCTATAACGGTCTGCCGCATCTCTATGTGCCCGTGGTGACCGAGCCCAAGCAGGCCGCGAGCGCTCTGCAATGGGCTGTGTCCGAGATGGAGCGTCGCCTGAAGGTCTTCGAGCGTCTCAACGTGCGTAAGATCTCGACCTACAACGAAAAGCAGGCTGCTGGCGAGTTTGAGCATTACGACAATCCGCCGCAAAAGATGCCCTACCTTGTCATTATCATTGACGAGCTCTCTGACCTGATGATGGTCGCCGGTAAGGATGTCGAGGCCTCGATCGTGCGTATTGCACAGCTGGGCCGTGCCGCCGGTATTCATCTTATCGTTGCCACGCAGCGCCCCAGCTCCAACGTGGTGACGGGCATCATCAAGGCCAACATCACCAACCGCATCGCCTTTAACGTCGCCACGGGCATCGACTCGCGCGTCATCATCGACCAGATGGGTGCCGAGAAGCTCACCGGTTTGGGCGACATGCTGTTCTCCAAGGTCGACTGGGGCAAGCCCCGCCGTATCCAGGGCTGCTTTGTCTCGGACGACGAAATCAACGAGATTGTCGAGTTCGTCAAGTCGCAGAGCGAGCCCGACTACCACGAGGAGATTCTGTCCGCCGTGGCGCCCGCTTCCATGTCCATGGCTGGTGGCGGCATTGTCCGCACTGGTGTCGCCGAGCCGCAAGACGATGATCCGCTCATTTGGGAAGCCGCCCATATTGTGGTGGAATCGCAGCTGGGCTCCACATCTGGCCTGCAACGCCGCCTGAAGGTTGGCTATGCGCGTGCCGGGCGTATTATGGACATGCTGGAAGAAAAGGGTGTCGTCGGCCCGCCCGACGGTTCCAAGCCGCGCGAGGTCCTGTTGGACGAGGAAGGGCTTGCCGCGCTGGAATCTGTCGACGCCGAGATGGCACGTGAAGATCGTGAGTTTGGAGGATTCTGATGGCTGCACGCTTTGGTGACATGCTGCTCGAGCAGCGTCGCCGAATGGGCCTTTCCATTCAGCAGGTCGCCAACACCATCAAAATCAGGCCGCAGATCATCGAGTTTTTCGAGACCGGTAACTTTGCTTCGATGCCGCCGCGCGGCTATGCGCAGGGCATGATTTCGAGCTATGCTCGTTTTTTGGGCCTCAATCCGCGCGAGGTCGTCAATGCCTACTTTGACGAACTGATGGCATACGAACGCGAGACGTCGCAGCAGGGCGGTCGTTTCCAGGACGCCGCCGGCTACGTCAATTCGCGTTCCTCTGTCGATAACGGGCGCTTCCTGATGGTTCAGGGCGGTCGTTCGACTCGCTATGGACAGCGTCCTCAGCAGGCCGGTTATATTACCGAGACGGGTTCGGGCGAGGAGATTCGCTCGCAGCGTGACCGGTTCCGCAGTACGCCGTTGCCCGAGGACCGTGCACTTCCCGCTGCCCGCGGCGTGGCGCGTGACCCTCGTGCCGGCTACGGCGACGGCGGCTATTCCGATCGCGGTCACCGTGGTATCTCCACCGGACGCTCTCGCAGTGGCTATGCGGACGCCGATACCACGCAGGTGACGCCGCGTCTTCGCTCTCAACCACAGCCGTATGGCCAGCGCTCTTCGGCTCCGCGTGCGGGCCAGCGTGGCTATCAAGGCCGCGGTGAACTTGCGCCCCGCTCGGGTCAGCGCAGCCTTCAGGGCCAGGGTGGCTATTGCGGCCGTTCCGATAGCAATCGTGGCCGTATGCCTCAGGGAGGCGGCCGCAGCAGTTCCAGTCGTGGACGCGGCGGTTCCCGTGCTCCTCAAAACAACGGGCTCGATCCGCGTATCGTCTACGCCGGTATCGGTGCCGTGGCGTTGCTGCTGATCGTGCTCATCGTGGTACTTCTGCGCGGCTGCGCATCTTCGACGCCCGAGACCACGCCCGAGACGCCCACTGCTACCAAGACGACGACCAAGAAGTCTTCTAAGAAGACCGAAATCGTCGACGAGGATGAGGACACCGATGAGGCGACGGATGAGTCGACCGATTCGGACGCCTCCAAGACGACGGCTAAAAAGGAAGAGAACGAGGTAACGAAGGTCAAGATCTCCGTTGCCAAGGGCAAGACTGCTTGGATTGAGGTCAAGGTCGACGGCAAGTCGGTCTATGGCGCCCAGGCGACTGGCCCCTTTGAGCAGGAGTACACGCCCGAGTCCTCGATCGAGATCACCACGTCTAAGCCTTCCGATGTCACCGTTACCAAGAACGGCGAAAAGGTCCGTTACGATACCAAGACCTCGGGCGTGGCGCGCGTGACGATCACCGTTCCCAAGAAGGAGACGACTGATTCCGAGAATGGTGAAAGTTCTGATGGTGCCGACACCACCGATGGTACCGACACCACCGACGGCACCGATGCCCAGTCCACGGATGGCGCCGATACCGCAACTGACGGCCAGACGCCCACCGATTCTACTGACTATTCGTACGATAGCTACTAAGCCGCTCGTACGCGAAAGGAAACATCATGGCTAAAGATTCCAGCTTCGACGTCGTGTCCGAGGTCAACATGCAAGAGGTCGACAACGCCTTCCAGCAGACCACGCGCGAGATTTCCCAGCGCTATGACCTGAAGGATTCCGGCGCCACGATCGAGCTTTCGAAGGGCGACAAGCTCTTTACAATCAACGCCCCGGCCGACTTTGTCTCCAAGCAGATCATCGATGTCCTGAGCTCCAAGCTCATCAAGCGCGGCATCGACCTCAAGGCTGTCTCGTGGGATGCTCCGCAGGCGGCATCGGGCGGCACCGTGCGCGTGCTCGGCCATATCGTCGAGGGTATCGACCAGGCGACCGCCAAGAAGATCAATAAGGACATCAAGGACCAAAAGCTCAAGGTCAAGGTGACCATCGAGGCCGAGAAGCTGCGTGTTTCCTCTGCTTCGAAGGACGCGTTGCAGACCGTTATCCAATTCCTGCGCGACCAGGACTACGGCCAGCCGCTGCAGTTCACCAACTACCGCTAATATCATTCGAAAGGACTGCTCTCCAACATGGATACACCGTTGGGCTCCGTGCTCTACATCACCCTCGGGTGCGCTAAGAACGAGGTTGACACCGACCGCATGCGTTCTCTTTTGACCGCCGCGGGCTACGAGGAGGCATTCGACCCACAGGATGCCGATATCGCCATCGTCAATACATGCTCGTTCCTCGCCTCCGCAACGTCCGAGAGCATCGAGACCACGCTCGAGCTCGCCAACGAGGTTCAGGACGGCGTTCGTTCTTGTCCCATCGTCATGTGCGGCTGTGTGCCGTCGCGCTATGGCGACGACCTGCCCGATGAGCTGCCCGAGGTCGCTGCCTTTGTGAAGGCCGACGAGGAGGACGGCATCGTGGCGGTCATCGATGGCGTGCTGGGTGTCGAGCGTGAGATCGCTGCCTATATTCCGCAAGTCAAGCGCACTGTCGAGGGCGCCGTTGCTTACGTCAAGATTTCCGATGGCTGCAACCGTTTCTGCAGCTTCTGCATGATCCCCTATATTCGCGGTCGCTATCATTCGCGCAATGCCGAGAGCATTATCTCCGAGGTACGCGACCTGGTTGCCGGCGGTGTGCGCGAGATCGTGCTGATCGGCCAGGACACGGGTATTTGGGGCACCGACTTTGCCGACGAAGACGTCACCGATGGCTCGCCGCGCAATCTGGCGCAGCTGCTGCGCGCCGTCGCCGAGGCCGTGCGTCCGCAGAACGTCTGGGTCCGTGTGCTCTACCTGCAGCCCGAGGGCATGACTGACGAGCTCATTGAGACCATTCGTGATACGCCCGAGGTGCTGCCCTATATCGATATCCCCGTGCAGCACTGCGACGCGCGCATCCTCAAGGCTATGCGCCGTTCTGGTTCGCGCCAGGAGCTCGAGGACCTGTTCCGCGATCTGCGTGAGCGCATCCCCGGCATCGTGATCCGTTCCACGGCCATGGTCGGCTTCCCGACCGAGACCGACGACGAGTTCCGCGACCTTATCGACTTTATGGACACCGTCGGCTTCGACTACACGAGCGTCTTTGCCTACTCGCAGGAGGAGGGCAGCCTGGCCGCCAAGATGGAGGGCCAGGTCGACGAAGAGGTCAAGCTCGAGCGCGCCCAGGAGGCCATGGACCTGGCCGAGTCGCTCGGTTTTGCTGCAACTGCCGCACATGTGGGCGAGCGCGCCCAGGTGATTGTCGACGGTATCGAAGAGACCGAGGACGGCGCCGAGCTGATCGGACATGCCTGGTTCCAGGCGCCTGATTCCGATGGCGCGGTGCATCTGGATGCCAGCGAGGCATCTGTGGGCGAAATTCTGACGGTCGAGTTTACCGATAGCTTCTGCTATGAGCTTATCGGCCATGTTGTGGAGTAGGAGAGCGTCGTGGCAAACGAGAGCAATAAGGAACTGACGAGTGTTTGGACGCCCGCCAACATCGTGACGTGCGTTCGCATCGTCTTTATCCCGGTGTTCATGATTGTGTCGGCGCTTTCTCACACGAGTGTTGCCGGAACAGATTGGAGCACCTTCGACGGCCCGCTCGCCGCCGCTGCCTTCATTCTGTACGTCATCCTGTCGTGCACCGATAAGGTTGACGGCTACCTGGCGCGCTCGCGCAACGAGATTACCGACTTCGGTAAATTCTTGGACCCCATCGCCGACAAGCTGCTCGTATTCTCGGCCCTGCTGCTATTCTTGGACTTTGGTGCCGTGTCGGTTTGGTCCGTGTTCATCATCTTGTTCCGCGAGCTGCTGGTAAGCGCCCTGCGCATGGTTGCGAGTGCCGCCGGCGTGGTCGTTGCCGCCGATAAGCTTGGCAAGTACAAGACGGCGACCACGATGGTCTCCATCTGCGGTTACCTGTGCGTCTTTGCGATGGCCGGCTTGCACCTTGGCCCGCTGGCGCTGACGCTCGGCATCTACTCGGTGTCGCGCTTCCTGTACGCCGTTGCCGTTGTCCTGACCGTTATCTCGGGCGCCCAGTACTTCTGGAACTGCCGCAAGATCGTCTTTTCGGTCTAGGTTCTGGTGGGTATGACGGACTCTTTTGAGCAGATTTCCGCACATAACGAGGAGCTGGCGCGTCATATTGTCGAGCGCGCGAGCGCTCGGGGCGTGACGGTTTCGACGGCTGAGTCGCTGACAGCAGGTATGATCGCCTCGACGATTGCCGATATCCCGGGCGCCTCGGCGGTGCTGCGTGGCGGTGCGGTGACCTACTGCGATGAGATCAAGCATCGCGTTTTGGGTGTTGATCAGGAGACGCTCGACCGCTATACCGCGGTGTCGCATCAGACCGCGCGCGAGATGGCGGCGCGTTCGCTGGAGCTGTACCAGAGCGATATTGCAGTGAGCGCAACGGGTTATGCCGGCCCCGGCGGCGGCACTGAGGACGATCCGGCTGGCACTTTCTATATTGGCTGGGCGTATCGCGCGGCTGATGGGGAAGTGCCGGTCGTGGACTCTGTGCGCTGCCACTATGAGGGCGACCGTTCGTGTATTCGTGCCCATGCGGTCGCGGAGGCATTGGGACGCATTGCCCTTGTGCTTAACTCTATGGAATAGACGTGTTTTAAGGGGCCTTCGGGCCCCTTAAATGTGGAGATAGGGACCCCTGACGAATTTAGCGTTTGCGCTGGTCATAGGTGTATTTTTGCCTTTCTTGTTCTTATTTGCCCCTTTGTGGTCAAGCATTTGGTCAGTGTTTGGTCGGCGTTTGGTTGGGTTTTGGAAAGACTGCCTGCATATGATTGGCCTGAACGGTTGACCACGAACAGCCGTTCGTTTATTATCGATGCAGGTTGTTAAGAGGAGGGCTATTCATGGCCAAGAATTCAGGTCCCGTACGTACCGTTCATGCTCGCACGACGGGTAAAGAGCGCGATGAGATGATCGCCACCACCAAGGCCGAGATCGAGAAGAAGTTCGGTCAAGGCTCCATCATGAGGTATGGTGACGGCGGCCCCGAGCTTGAGGTTGAGGCCATCCCCACGGGCGCTCTGGCACTCGATGCCGCTCTGGGTATCGGCGGTGTGCCGCGCGGCCGTATCGTCGAGATTTACGGTCCTGAGTCCTCCGGTAAGACGACGCTTTCGCTCGAGATCCTGGCCGAAGCCCAGGCAATGGGTGGCGTGGTGGCATTTATCGATGCCGAGCACGCGCTCGATCCCACGTATGCCGCGCGCATTGGCGTGGATATCGACGAGGTACTGATTTCCCAGCCTGATACGGGTGAGCAGGCGCTCGAGATTGTTGACATGCTCGTGCGTTCCGGCGCCATCGATGCCATCGTCGTCGACTCCGTCGCCGCGCTGACCCCGCGTGCCGAGATCGAGGGAGAGATCGGCGATACCACGGTCGGATTGCAAGCTCGTCTGATGAGTCAGGCGCTCCGCAAGCTCGCCGGCTCGCTGTCCAAGTCCAACACGACATGCATCTTCATTAACCAGCTGCGAGAGAAGATCGGCGTCATGTTCGGCAACCCCGAGACCACGACGGGCGGCCGCGCCCTTAAGTTCTTCTCTTCGGTGCGTATCGACATTCGCCGCATCGACAGCATTAAGCTTAAGGATGAGGTTATCGGTAACCGCGTGCGCGCCAAGGTCGTTAAGAACAAGGTGGCAGCTCCGTTCCGTTCTGCTGAGTTCGACATCATGTACGGTACGGGCATCTCTAAGGAGGGCTCGATTCTGGACATGGCTGTCGAGTGCGGCATTTGCAAGAAGATGGGCTCCTGGCTTGCCTATGGCGAGGACAAGCTCGGCAACGGTCGCGAGGCCGCCAAGGCGTTCCTGCGCGAACACCCCGATTGCGCCGACGAGATTGAGCATAAGGTCCGCCTTGCCTGCGGGCTTGAGTTTGACGACGATGCTCCGTCCGAGGTCGAGCTGACCGATCAGCCTGCGCCTGAGGAGTTTGACGAGCTTTACGCCATCGATGGTTCCGCCATGCTCGATGATGACGACGAGTAGCGGTTACGCTCATGTCGTATACTGTGACCGAGGCCACGGTCATCTTTCCCGATAAGAAGGCGGCCTCCTCGTTCTCGAGCGGGTATGCGTCCAAAAAGCCTTGCGCACATATCGATTGTGAGCTTGAGGGCGGTTTTGAGCGGTCCATTTGGATTCCCGTGCGGGTCGCGCGCTTGTATGTCAAAAATCGCCCCGATCTTCCCTGTGATTGGGATAACTATCGTGAAGCGGTGCAGCTCATCGAGCGTAAATGTGCACTTACCATGGTGACCGAGATGCTATCGCGCCGCGACCATGCGACGGGTGAGGTCCGTGACAAGTTGGCACGCTACGGCTTTCGCCAGCCCGCGATCGATTTCGCCGTCGAGCGCGCCACCGAGTATCGCTTTTTAGACGAGAACCGCTTTTGCTCGTACTTTATCGAGGAACGCAAGCGGCGCGGTTGGGGACAGCGTAAAATCGAGACCGAGCTCAAGCGCCGTCATGTCGTGCTCGATGACATTCCCGGTTATCCCGAGGATTATTTTGCCGTCGAAGACGATTTGGCGCGTGCGTCAGCCCTGCTTGCCAAGCGGCGTGTTCCAGAGACGCGCGGATTCGAAAAACTGGTTCGGTTTTTGATGGGCAAGGGCTTCTCGTATCACATCGCCGCCGATGCCGTTAAGGCACGTCTCGATGCCGAACGCGAGGAATGTGCGGTTTAGGCGTATGCGTTTTGTGGCCCTGCCGTTCACCGCGTTTTAGCCGCCGTGTTGGGGGCATTTATTTGACAGTTGTTGTGGTTCAACGTACGATAAACAGCGTCATTTGCTTTGTGATATGTGCTCATCTGTGATGAGTTTGTTTATATGTTTATCTGTATCCGACCCGCATAAGCTGCGCCCATATTACTCAAATGTCGCGAGCCGTTCGTAAGGACGGTTCGCTTTGTTGTGTAACGAATCCATAAAAAGGAGTGAGCATGCCTATCATCGCAGCGCTCGTTGGCATCGTTTTGGGTGCCATCGCCGCCATTGCCTACATGCGCACCGTCAAGCAGGGTAGTCTTCACGAGGCCGACGAAAAAATCCAGTCGGCACACGCACAGGCTGAGTCCCTGATCGGTGATGCTAAGCGTCAGGCCGAGACCCTCAAAAAAGAGGCTCTGCTCGAGGCTAAAGAGGAGATCATCAAGAACAAGCAGGCCGCCGAGGCCGAGGACAAGCAGCGTAAGAACGAGATTCGTACGCTCGAGAACCGCGTGATGCAGCGCGAGGAATCCCTTGATCGCCGCAACGACGCTCTCGACAAGCGCGAGCATCAGCTGTCCAGCCAGGCCGGTCAGGTCGAGAAGCGCTCCCGTGAGCTCGAGGAGCTCTGCGCAAAGCAGACCTCCGAGCTCGAGCGTATCGCTGACCTTACCCGCGAGGACGCCCACAAGGAGCTCCTCGATAAGGTTCGCGGCGAGGTCACCCACGAGGCCGCCACGATCATTCGCGAGTCCGAGCAGCAGGTTCGCGCCGAGTGCCACAAGACCGCCCAGGAGATTCTGTCTCTGGCGATTCAGCGCTGCGCTGCCGACCACACTGCCGAGGTCACCGTTACCTCCGTGCACATTCCCTCTGATGACCTCAAGGGCCGTATCATCGGTCGCGAGGGTCGCAACATCCGGACCTTCGAGCAGGTTTCCGGCGTCAACCTCGTGATCGACGACACGCCCGAGACCGTCGTTCTTTCGAGCTTCGACCCGGTCCGTCGTGAGACCGCCCGTGTCGCCCTCGAGAACCTCATCGCCGACGGCCGCATTCACCCTGCCCGTATCGAGGAGATGTATCACAAGGCCGCCGACTTGGTTCAGCAGCGCGTGCGCGAGGCTGGCGAGCAGGCTGCCTTCGATACCGGCATCCACGATCTGCACCCCGAGATCGTCAAGACCCTTGGTGCCCTGCGCTACCGCACCTCGTTTGGTCAGAACGTGCTTCAGCATTCCCTCGAGGTCTCTGATCTGTGCGGCGTGATGGCTTCCGAGCTTGGCCTGGACGTTGTGACCGCCAAGCGCGCCGGCCTGCTTCATGACCTGGGCAAGGCAATCGACCACGACGTCGAGGGCCCGCATGCCGTCATCGGTGCCGAGCTTGCCCGCCGTTATGGCGAGAAGCCCGTTATCGTCCACGCTATTGAGGCTCACCATGCCGATGTCGACCCCAACACGGTGCTCGATGTCCTGGTGCAGGCCGCCGATGCTGTCTCTGCCTCTCGCCCCGGTGCCCGTCGCGAGTCTGCCGAGAACTACATCAAGCGTCTTGAGAAGCTCGAGGAGATCGCCAACTCCCATGACGGCGTCGAGCGTACCTATGCCATGCAGGCTGGTCGTGAGGTCCACGTCATGGTTCAGCCGGACAAGATCTCCGATGCCCAGTCCACGGTCCTGGCTCACGATATCGCCCATCAGATCGAGGAAGAGATGGAGTATCCCGGTCAGGTGCGCGTCGTCGTGATTCGCGAGAGCCGCGCTGTCGATATCGCTAAATAACATGAGCGACGCGAACGAGCTCATCTCATTTATCGCGTCGATGTCGGGGGAGGGCAACCTTCGCGTCGAGGAGAACCTTGGCGAGGGGTATGTCCGCCTCCGCGTTTCGGAGGCCGAGCGGCGCCAGGCAAAGCAAGACATTCAGCATGTCGAGGATATCGTCATCGAAATGCTCCGTAATGCTCGCGATGCCGGCGCCGACAAGGTCTATCTCGCCACGACCAAGGAAGACGGCGTCCGCACGCTTGTCTTTCTGGATAACGGTTCGGGCGTTCCGCAGGATATGCAAGAGCGAATCTTCGATGCCCGCGTTACCTCCAAGCTCGAGAGCATGAAGATGGACCGTTGGGGCGTTCACGGTCGTGGCATGGCATTGTTTTCGATCAAGCAGAACACTGATGAGGCCCGTGTGGTCACGTCCGGTGTCGATCTTGGTTCAGCCTTCAAGGTGAGCGTCGCGGCCGACCGCCTCAGTGAGCGTGCCGATCAGTCCAGCTGGCCCCAGGCCGTCAAGGATGAGGACGGACGTTATGTCTGCGCTCGCGGTCCACATAATATTATTCGCGCTGCTTGTGAGTTTGCGCTCGAGGAGTTGCGTGGTTGCGATGTCTATCTTGGTTCTCCGTCTGAGATTGCCGCGACCCTTTATGCTCAGGCGTCAAGTCGGCTCGATACGTCTCGTCTCCTGTTCATTGATGACGAGAGCGAGCTTCCGGTTGTCGATCGTTTAGGCCTTGCTTCTGATGCCGAGGACTTTATCCGTATTTGTTCGGGTTTGGGTCTTGAGATGTCCGAGCGCACGGCCCATCGCATTTTGGCAGGGCAGATTAAGCCCGTTCGCGGTGTGACCGCGCGTCTGCTGCGCGAGCGTGATTCGTCCTCGCATGCGCCGGCTCCTGTCGATCTCGCGAAGGATCGTCGCGGGCTACGTATTGCCAAGGATGACATGGCACAGTTTTCGCGCGCTGTGGAACGCGACTTTAATGACCTTGCCGCCCGGTACTATCTCAACCTTTGCGGCGACCCAAAGATCCGTGTTTCGCGTGATCGAATCACCGTGACCTTTGATCTTGCCAAAGAGGAATAGTGCCTTTACCGAGTCCACTCGGTACGATACAGTTATTGCAGTTAAAACGTACTTTTAAATGCAGGAGTTTCTTCATGGATTGCCTGAAGGTATCAAGCAAATCATCGCCCGCGTCCGTTGCCGGCGCCATCGCCGGCATGGTCAAGGATGGTGTACCCGTCAACATCCAGTGTGTCGGCGCCGGTGCCGTCAACCAGGCCATTAAGGCCGTTGCTATCGCGCGCGGTTTTTTGATTCCAACCGGTTTTGATATTTCCTGCGCGCCCGTGTTCTCCGACATCCTCATTAACGGGGAGTCGCGCACGGCCATCCGCCTTTCTATCTACGTTCACCAGATCAATCGAGCTGCTATGGATAACGTCGTCATGGATGATGTTAAGCCTGTGGCATAGCTTCTGCTTGCCTCGTTTCGCTCCCCATCGTTAGGACTTATGCACATGGACCAGCGTTCCGTACGCGATATTCTTGCCGGTAAAACCTACTTTATCCGCACCTTTGGCTGCCAGATGAATCAGCACGACTCCGAGCGTGTGAGCGGTCTGCTTGATTCGTATGGCTGCCTCATGGCGCTCGATCCCGCGCATGCCGATATCGTTGTCTTCATGACGTGCTGCGTGCGCGAGGCCGCCGATACTCGCCTGTACGGTCAGTGCAATTCCTGCAAAAGCCTGCCACCTTCGCCTTCGGGCAAGCGCGTGGTTGCCGTTGGCGGTTGCATCGCGCAGCGCGATGGCGAGGGCCTGCTCACCAACGTCGATAACGTCAATGTCATCTTTGGCACGCATTCCATCGCGCATGTGGCCGAGCTCATTGCCGAGGCGTTCCTTGATGGCAAGCGTCATATCCGTACCAATGAGCATGAGGATACGGATGCCATGAGCATGCCGTGGCATCGCGAGACTCAGTATCACGCCTGGGTGCCCATCATGACGGGCTGCAATAATTTCTGCACCTATTGCATCGTGCCGTACGTGCGTGGTCGCGAAAAGAGCCGTCCCTTCGAGGAGATTGTCGACGAGGTGACCGGTTTGGTGCGCCAGGGCGTGCGTGAGATTACGCTGCTGGGCCAAAACGTTAACTCATATGGTCGCGATCTGTTTGGCAAGCCGCGTTTTGCCGATCTGCTGCGTGCCGTGGGCGATACGGGCGTGGAGCGCATCTTCTTTACGTCTTCGCATCCCAAGGACCTGTTGCCCGAGACCATCGACGCCATGGCCGAGACGCCTGCCGCTATGCCGCAGCTGCATTTGGCCGTCCAGTCAGGTTCGACGCGGATCCTCAAAGAGATGAATCGCCGTTATACACGCGAGGACTATCTGGGCCTTGTCGATCGCATTCGCAACCGCATGCCCGATATCGCGCTCTCGACCGACATTATCGTTGGCTTCCCGGGTGAGACTGAAGAAGACTTTGAGCAGACGCTCTCACTTGCCGAGACGGTCCGCTATGCTCAGGCCTATACCTTCATCTATTCCAAGCGCGCCGGTACCCCGGCCGCCGGGATTGACGATCCTACGCCGCATGAGGTTATTCTCGAGCGTTTCAACCGTCTGGTTAAGGTTATCGAGACCACGGCACACGAGTATAACCAGGGTGAGCTTCATACTGTGGTTCCGGCGCTCATTGAGGGAACGAGTAAAAAGAACGACGCGGTCCTGCTGGGCAAGAGTCCCAAGAATCAGACCGTGCATGCGCCTATCCCCGAGGGTTACAGCATCGATCAGCTTGTTGGTAAGATCGTTGATGTTGACGTTGACGTTGCCAAGACCTGGTATTTGTCCGGCTCCGTTGTGGGCGAGCCGCGCTAATGGTTTCTCCCGGGGCAGGTCTTTCCGCCGTTGCGATCGTCGGTCCGACGGCGGTTGGTAAGAGTGATGTTGCCGACCGTTTGGCAGCTCGTCTTTCGTCCGAAGTGCTGTCGTGCGATGCGATGCAAATCTATCGCGGCATGGACATCGGTACCGCAAAGATGGTGCCCGATGAGTGCACGGCGCCGCTGCGTCTCGTCGACATTGTAGAGCCGGGTGTGGCATATTCTGCTGCGCTTTATCAGGCCGACGCGCGCGCGCATGTTGAACGTCTCCTTGGTTCGGGTTGCCTGCCGGTTTTTTGCGGAGGTACGGGGCTGTATCTCAAGGCCGCCCTCGATGAGATGGACTTTCCCTCGGGTGAACTTGAGGACGATCGTCGTGCGGGCTATCAGGAGCTTGCCGAGCGTATTGGCGAGGAAGAACTGCATGCCTTGCTTGCCGAGCGCGATCCAGAATCGGCTGCTGTTATTCATCCCCATAACGTGCGCCGTGTGATTCGTGCGCTCGAGATGCATGATGATGGCGTCTCCTATGCGCAGCAAAAGTCGCAGTTTAGTGTTCCGCACGAGCATTATCATGCCCTATGGTTTGGTCTGACGCGTAATCGCGAGGTGCTCTACGAGCGCATTAACCAGCGCGTCGATCTGATGTTTGAGCAGGGTCTTGTCGATGAGGTCCGCGGTCTTATGGGCCAGGGGCTGGGAGATGCCCTGACGTCGATGCAGGCAATTGGCTATAAAGAGATCATTGATGCTTTCAATGGCGTGATGAGCATGGATGAGGCTCGCGAACTCATTAAGATGCGTTCGCGTCGTTATGCCAAGCGTCAGCTTTCGTGGTTTAAGCGCGATGACCGTATCGTGTGGTTTGATATGGATGAATGTACGATCGATGAGGTCGTTGAGGATATCCTGCATCGTATTGAGGCTGCCTAATGGCCCGTTTCCCCCTTGTTCCCACGGCACCCGAGCCCGAGCGTGCCATTTTAGTTGGTGTTGAGTGGCGCGACAATGCATGGCCGCTCGATCGCTCGCTTGATGAGCTGGAGCGTCTTGCCCACACAGCTGGTGCTCAGTGCGTGGCACGCTTGTCGCAGCGTTTGGTAAAGCCGTATCCTAAATCGTTTATCGGTTCCGGCAAGGTAGAAGAGCTGTGCGGCCTGGTGCATCGCATGGATGCCGATGTCGTTATTTTTGACGACGACCTGACGCCCTCGCAGCAATCCTATTTGGAGAAAGCTGTGGGCGAGCCGGTAAAGATTATCGATCGTACAGCACTGATCCTGGATATCTTTGGCCTGCATGCTCAGACGCGTGAGGGACGCCTGCAGGTACAGCTGGCACAGCTTCAATATTTGTTGCCTCGCCTGCGTGGCATGTGGAGCCATCTCGCCAAGGAGCAGACGCGCGGCGGCATCGGCTCACGTTTTGGTCAGGGCGAAAGTCAGCTCGAGGTCGACCGTCGCCTTATTCGTAATAAGATCGCTGCGCTTCGTCGTGAGCTCAAGCAGGTTGAACAGCGTCGCGATGTTCAATCCAAGAGTCGCATTGAGTCACCGGCGTTTCGCGTCGCGTTGGCCGGTTATACCAATGCCGGTAAATCGACGTTGCTCAATCGTCTGACCGGCTCTACGGTACTTTCGCAGGACAAGCTGTTTGCTACGCTCGACCCGACGACGCGTTCGTATCGTCTGCCCGGCGGTCGCGGCATGACGATTACCGATACCGTCGGCTTTATTCAAAAGCTGCCGCATGGTCTGGTCGATGCCTTTAAATCGACGCTGTCCGAGGTTTTGGGTGCCGATCTAATTCTCAAAGTCGTAGATGCGTCTGACGAGGACTATGAGCGGCAGCTGGAGGCTGTCGACCGCGTGCTTGATGAGATCGGCGCCGGAGAGCGTTTAACGCTTACGGTGTTCAATAAAATCGATCTTCTCGATAGCGTCGATCGATTGAGTTTCCGTCGTCGCTATCCGGAGGCCGTTCTATTTTCGGCCCAAACGGGCGAGGGGCTCGACGATCTCGTCGACCGGATTGCTCGCGAGGCAGCTGCCACCGATGTGTTGCTCTCCGCTGATATCCCGTATCGTGAGGGCGCTCTCATCACGCTGGTGCATGAGCAGGGAACCCTTCTGCATGAGGAATATCTCGAGGACGGCGTTCGCATTGTGGCGAAGTTGCCGGCTCGTATTGCACCGCGGCTCGAGCGTTATCGCACCGAGTAGACGAGCTCCAAAATGCCCAGAATGATGGGCTGATGCAGCAGATAAAAGGGGAGAGCGTGACGTCCAAGGCTGGCGAGCGCCGGCAGGGGGTTGGCGTAGGCCCAGCTAGGGACGGTCTTATCGATTCCCTGCGCTATGTGTGCGGCGAAGTATCCTGCAAGATACATAAAGATAAACGGGATGATGGGGTAGTAATCACCTGAGATAAACCCAGGGCTCGGAAATCCCAGCCACGCCAGGTAGGGGACAGGGTAGATCGTTTTGGGGATGCTCCAGGTGATTGCGAACAACATAAGGCATAGGGGCATGCCCCATCTCGCCGTTATCTTCTTAAGGACGGGATCGGTCAACGCCACGATGCCGGTGCATGCGGCCATGCAGTAGATGATGCCAAAATTAACCGAATCGTCGACTGAGACAAGTGTTGTTGCCAACCAGACAACGAGTGCTGCTAAGGCGTATTTGGCGGCACGTTTGATATTGTTGCGCGAAAGGGTGCACATCCAACCGGCGATAAACAAAAATACCCAGCTGATGCTGGCGCGCCAGATGTCTTGAAAGACTGACTGGGTAAACCAGGGCATATCCCAGCCGTACAGGTAGGCGAGATCATAGCAAGCGTGAAAACCTGCCATAGAAATCATCGTAAACCCGCGGACGGTATCAAATATGGTTATGCGTTTTTGCATTACGAGAACCGGCGCATCAAGCCGACGACTTTGCCCAGGATAACGGGATTCGTTGCATAGATAGGTTCCATGGTGTCGTTCTCGGGCTGCAAGCGCACACGCCCCTGCTCCTTGTAGAACGTCTTGACGGTCGCCGAACCATCAATCATGGCCACGACAATTTCGCCGTTCATGGCACTCTTTTGTTCACGGACGATGATGTAATCGCCATTGAAGATGCCGACATTGATCATTGAGCTCCCATGCACCTCAAGGATAAAGGAACCCTGATCAGTGGCGATTTCGGTCGGGATAGTAAACGTGTCTTCGATATTCTGCTCGGCCAGAATGGGAATCCCGGCCGCGACGCGACCAACGAGCGGTAGCGAGACCGTTCCGCGAGGTGCGGTGGGCTCGTCAGATTTAGAAATTGAGACAGAGGAACCGTCCTCGTTAAAGAGTTCCAGGGCACGCGGCTTGGTGGCATCGCGCTTGAGCAGCCCGCGCGCCTCCAGGGCAGAGAGATGGGCGTGCACGGTGCTTGGGGAGGAAAGGCCCACGGCAGAAGCCATCTCGCGCACGCTGGGCGGATAACCCTTCTCCTGCTGATATTCCTTGATGAAGTCGTAAATTTGCTGCTGACGCTTGGTAATTTTGCGAGCCATCAGGGCATCCTCTCTACCCATGTCAAACAAATGTTCGAATTTTGCTTGACAGGAACAACTGTTCGAAGATAATAATAACCGAACATTCGTTCTCGCGCTAGACATTTTTGTCCGCGCGGCTTGATAAAACTGTTCTCAGCAAAACACGCGAGAGGAGAACATGATGAACGTAACGAATATGGTCCAGGGAAACCTCGCCCTTAAGCTCGAGACGCCTGCAGAACCCACTTTTACGGTTGTTCAGGGTGGCCGCTCCGGCTTTCAGCCTTTGACCGTAAAGCCTGCGCGCAATCAGCAGGCTGTAGTCGCGCCGGCCCGCGTTGCCCTGAAGGTTCCGACGATTGTCGCCGTCGCCGTTGCGCTTACGCTCTTCTTTGTCCTCGCTATGTCGGTCTTTAGCGCTCGTCACGCCGCGTATGCCGAGTCCGTTTCCAACATTACCTACGAGACCATTCGCGTTCAGCCTGGCGATTCTCTTTGGTCGCTTGCCGAAGAATATCCAATCGAAGGCCTTTCCACGCAAGAGACTTCCGACATGATCCGTAGCGTCAATCATCTGGAGCATGGTTCGCTCGCCGCCGGTGCGCATCTTAAGGTTCCTGCTCGTTCGTAATCATTATCGCGCTGCGCATGGTACCCTTGTTATCGTTTAAGAGGAGGTACCATGCGCTGTCCCAAATGCGGCAAGGCACATACCCGCGTCGTTGATTCCCGTATGCAGGAGTCAAATAACACCATTAAGCGCCGTCGCGAATGTTGCTCGTGTAACTACCGCTTTACAACGTTTGAGCGATGCGAGGACCCTATCGAGGTCATTAAGTCAGACGGAACCAAGCAGCGGTTCGATCGCAATAAGCTGCTCGTCGGCTTGATGCGCGCCACCATCAAGCGCGATATCGACACTAAGAAGCTCAATGAGATTATCGATGACATCGAGGTCGAGCTTCGCTCTCGCACGCTGACGGCCGTCACGTCCCATGAGTTGGGTGACATGGTGCTCAAGCGCTTGGCCAAGATCGACAAGGTTGCGTACATCCGTTTTGCCTCGGTCTACCGCGATTTCAAAGACGTCGATGAATTTCTGCAAGAGCTCGACAAGCTAAGGTGATTCCATGTCCAACATTACCGTCAACATAAAGCGTCTCGACCCCACCCTCGAGCTTCCCAAATACGCCCATCCCACCGATGCCGGCTTGGATCTACGCTCCAACGAAGACTGCGTCCTGAAGCCCTTCGAACGCCGTCTGGTCTCTACGGGGCTGGCCATCGCCCTGCCCGATGGCTACGCCGGCTTCGTCCAGCCCCGCAGCGGCTTGGCCATCAAGCAGGGCCTGTCTATAGTCAATACGCCGGGCCTCATCGACGCCCACTACCGAGGAGAACTCAAGGTTATCCTCATCAACCTGGATCCCTCCAATAACATTCAAATCAATAAAGGCGACCGCATAGCCCAACTCGTCATCCAAGAAGTCCCCACGGTCAATCTCATAGAAGTAGAAGAACTAGACGAAACCGACCGAGGCAAAGGAGGCTTCGGCTCCAGCGGCATCGCCTAGGGCGCCCGTATCCCTCCCGCCCGGGGCTTACCTATATCATTCCATGCTCAAACATTCTCGCGTCGCTTCGCTCGCTGCGAAACTGCGCGTGGAACGATATAGGTAAGCCCCGGGCGGGCGGCTACTCGCTTGAAACAATATTTACTTTTCTAGTAAGTCGATGCGATGAAGGGACGCCTCCTTTGTCGCATCGACTTACTGTATTTATATTTTCTGGTTCCCCTTTGCAGATTCTACTGGTGGGGAATCTGGTATAGCCGCTGGTACGTTAACGCAGCTTACCTGCGGGAGGCCCCTATATATCGTCCCGCGCGCAGTTTCGCAGCGAAGCGAGAATGTTTGAGCACGGGATGATATATAGGGGCCTCCCGCAGGCAAGCGGAAATTAAGACGCTAGCGGATGTGCGCGGGTTTTCCGCCCCAGTAGAAGCGGCAGAAGGCTCGTTTGCGCTTTTGGGGTTTGCCTACGAGCTCCATGGTTGCGATGGCTATGTCTTCGGCTGCGTGGGGGCGGCGTAGTACTTCGCCGTTGATGAGCAGTGCCTTGAGCGACTCAGGATGATCGTGGAGATGTCGCAACGTCACGATGAGCTCTCGTGCGGTGGTGACATGCATGCTGGCGCCCATGCCGGTGAGCATGGTGGTGTTGGCCTTTTCCTGGCCATAGGACTTGCCCAACAGGATCATCGGCAGGTGTGCGCACAGGCATTCGGTGACGGTGAGTCCGCCCGATTTGAGAATTGCCAGGTCGCAGCCGAGCATAAGCGCTGCCATATCATCGACATAGTCCAGAACCGTGACGTTTTCGAGCTTCATGGCGTCGAAGAGCGTTTTGAGGCGGGTGGCATATTCGGTGTCTTTGCCCGGCAAAAAGACAAAGTGCATGTCTTCGAAGCTGCGTAGGAAGGGGAGGGTGCGGTCCATCTCCGCGCGAAAGCGAACGTACGGTTGAGGCAAGCTGGCACCGGCCATTACCAGCACGACGGTCTTGTCGGTGGGGAGGTTGAACTTAGCTAGCTCTTCCTCGCGATCGTAATCCGTGTCGAATCCGGTGCGAATAGGAATGCCGGTAATGCGAATCTTTGTCTCGAGCACCTTGCGCGGACGCAGCGTTTCGGCCATAAATTCGTTGGCAACACAGAATAAATCGGTGTCCTTGTGGGGCCACCAGCCCTCGACTTCGTAGTCGGTCGGTACGCAGATGACCGGATAATCGATACCCGTAATAATGCGAGCGCCCACGGCAACATTGGCTGCCGTGATGTGCGTTGTAACCACGGCTATGGGCCTGCGGCTACGAATATATTCGTTGAAGGCGGGGAACATAATTCGCGACCATGCCGTGCCGCCACCCCAGAGCAGATGCCCCGTAAGCGTATATCGCCAGGTCAGGTCGTAAATGGGGCGCGTGGCTCCCGTAAAAGAAGCCGCGGTTTTATTGCCATCGAATTTAATACGTCCAAAATCAAGGATATCGAGTACTTCGATCTCAACATCCTGGGGGATGCCATTGGTTCCGCGGATGAGGTCGAATGCCTGCGCAATCGCATTTGCGGCGGCCTTGTGGCCCGAGCCGACCGATGCGTGCACGATGGTCACAAGAGGTTTTTGCTGAGCCAAGAGCGTGGTTTGCTCCGATTGGGGAGTGCTGTGCATGGGCAGGGGAGCGTCGTCGCTCGTCTGCGTCTGATCCATCGATAACTCCCCTTCGACGTTGTAACACGGATTTATCATTGTAGTGCATGAGTGTCACGTTCACGTAAATTTGGGTATGAGCGCAAAGAACGACAACGTTTCGACGAAAGGACGCTTCATGACTACCGATAAGCCGATCGATGTTGCGATTATCGGTGGCGGCCCCGCGGGCTATGCTGCCGCCATTTATGCTGCGCGTGCCAACCTTACGACGACCGTGATTGAGCAGGGCATGTCGGGAGGGCAGATCGCCACAACCAATGAGGTCGAGAACTATCCGGGTTTCCCGCTCCTGAGTGGCGCCGAACTCGGCGAGCGTTTTCAGCAGCATGCAGAGGGCCTGGGAGCACAGGTTACATGGAGCATGGTTACGGGTATCGATTACGATGCCGATGCAGCGTTGTTTACGGTGCATCACGATATGGGCGATACGCTGGCCTCGAGCGTTATCGCTTGCATGGGTGCCACGCCGCGTCCGGCAGGTTTCGCAGGCGAGGATACGTATCGCGGTCGTGGCGTTTCATATTGCGCAACATGTGACGGCATGTTTTTCCGCGGCAAGCAGGTTTTTGTAATCGGTGGTGGCAATTCGGCATGCGAAGAGGCGCTGTTCCTGTCCGACATTGCCAGCAGTGTGACCATCGTGCTGCGCCGCGACCAGTTCCGTGCGCCGGATGGTGTTGTTCAGAAAGTACTCGCAAAGGACAATATTACAGTTAGGTACCAAACTAGTATTGTGGAGCTATCGGGCGAAGCCATGCCAACGACGATTACCTTTAAGGACAATGCATCTGGGGAAACTCATGCCGAGTCATTTGAGCCCGGCTCGTTTGGCATCTTTGTCTTTACGGGGACGCAGCCACATACCGAGCTTGTTGAGCATCTAGTCGACCTGGCTCCCGACGGCGGCATTGTCACCGACGATTCGATGGCCACCTGTACACCTGGTCTATTTGCCGCTGGCGACATCCGTTCCAAGCGCTTACGCCAGGTTGTGACCGCCGTTTCTGATGGAGCCATAGCGGCAACGAGCGCATACGCGTTTCTCCGTGGATAAGTACGATAATATATCTTATGTAAGGTTGCTATCTTTAATCAAAGTGGTTGGACGATGCATCAATGTGTTGTCCAACCACTTTTACTTGCCGGCTATGTGGTATGTAAAACTAGATAACCTAGAATACAATATAGAAAACGAACGGAGGCCTCTTATGAACCACGCTAAATACGTTATTCCGATGTCCGATTCGTCGGTCAGCATTAAGCCTGAGGATATTCAGCCCACGGTGCTGCCCGATGCATTTATTCAGTCCGAAATCGTGCGCAAACTCAATACGTTGAGTCTGCCGCGCTATGACCAGTTGCCCAATGTGACGCTCTACCGCGACCAGGTTATTGAGTATGTTGCGCTGTGGATGGAGCCGCTGTCCATTTGCGTTGAGCACCCTGTCATTACGCCATCGATGATCAATAACTACGTGAAGGTCGGCCTGGTGCCTGCTCCGGTCAAAAAGCAATATGGCCGCGAGCAGATTGCCCGCCTGATCGCTATCTGCCTCTTTAAGCAGGTCTTACCTATTGCTGCGGTGCAGGCACTCTTTAACATTCAGCGTTTGAGCTACGATGCCCCGACGGCCTTCGATTATGTGGTCGATCAGCTCGAGGCATCGATTCGTTCGGCGTTTTCCGTCGAGCAGACGCCGGTTCCCGATACGGCGCATCAGGTAACGCGTGAGTCGCTGCTTGTGCGCAGTGCGGTTTCATCCTTCGTTTCGAAAGCGTACCTGATGAGCTATCTAAAGTTTAATGGGTTTAATAGCTAGCCGACGTATAAAACGGGCGGGACAAAGAGCCAGCTGTCACTTTGTCCCGCCCGTATTTTTGCTTGGTTGGACTTTATTGGCCCGAAGCCACGCCCATGCCGTAGCCGATAATGAGCCCATGCATTTCGGCATAGTATGAATCTAGCCCGTTACAGGGCATGATGATAGTCTTGGAGCCTGACCAGCGCTCCACAATGCGGCTGGCAAGTGCCTGGGCGCCTGTCTCATTTTCCACATGGTCGATGACGACCTCGCCGCCCGTAAAACCCTCGGCTTCCATGGTATCGATGATCTTGTTGAGCATCTTCTTTTCGCCACGCGTGTGACCGACGAGTTCGATTTTACCGGCCTCGCTCGCCGTTCCCAAAATGCGGATATTGAGCTTGTTGGCAATGACGCCGGCTGCCTTAGGGATACGTCCAGCTTTGGCGAGGTTTTCGTAATTGCACAAACTGAAGAGGATTTTGCTGTTATGCTCAAGGCTATCGAAGTATGCGCAAGCGTCCTCGAATGAGACATCCGGATTGCTTGCAAGATAGCGGTCGAACAGCAAGAAAATGAGGTCCATTTTGCCGCCAGCTGCGCGTGAATTGACTAGATGAATCTGTCGGTCGGGCTCCTCGGCAAGAACCATATCGCGAGCCGTGGCTGCCGCGTTGTAGCTGCCCGACACGCCCTCAGAGATCGGCATGCAGATGGTCTTGTCTGCCAATTTGAAGAGCTCGGCCCACTCCCCTACGCTGGGACAAGCGCTCGAAGAAGCGTTCGTCTCCGCCTGAACAGCGCAGTTGAGCTCATGTACATCGAGCGAAAGGTCATCGACGAATTCACGCTCCCCCACTCGAATTTTGAGGGGCGCAAATGCAAAGGTGGTATGGGGTGCGGTCGGTTGCCAATCGCGGAGGTTGCAGCTTGAATCTGAGATAAGTGCCCAGCTCATAGAGGGTCCTTTCTAATTGCTCCCATACAATTATAGCCTTCTTGCTGACCGATTGGGCCGCTATCTAGTATTCAAAACTAGATAGCGGCGTGCACTAAAGGCAAAAGAATGGACCCCATGACTCAGAGCCACGAGGTCCATCTCCGTTTGTTTTATCTGAATACTTAGTAGCGAACGAAGATATAGTTGTTGTTCATACCGGCTGCGACGGAACTGATGATGACGCCCGTTTTGTAGTCAGAAGCATGGATCATCTGACCATTACCGATATAGATGCCGGTATGGTAGGAGTTAACCACAACATCGCCGGGTTGCGGATCGGACACACGGGTCCAACCCATGAAGTCGACCGTGGTGCCCAGACGGCAGTAGCGTCCCGTGAGGCAATAGCTTACAAAACCGGAGCAGTCAAAGCTGTTCGGCCCAATGCCACCCCAAGAGTAAGCGTATCCGAGTTTGCTATAGGCACGCGAAACAACGGAACCGCCGTCAACGGACTGGCTCGGTGCGGAAGGCGTCGGAGCCGGAGCCGGAGCGGGCGTCGGGGGCTGCGGAGCGGGCGCGGGCGTGTTTCCGCCGTCGTTGGTCGTACCGCCACCCTTGTTGGTGTTCTCGGTCGTACCGGCGGTGTCGTTACTCACCGTGGCCTTTTCGGCGGTGCTGGCGTTTATACCAGCCTGCAGCGCGGCGTTGGCCTCGGCCTCGGCAGCAAGCTCGGCCTGCAGCTGTGAATCCAGGGAGTTCACGACGCTCTGGGCCTCAGCCTGCTGGGCATTGAGCTCGTCGACCTTCTTTTGCGTCGCGGCGACGTTCTTCTCCTGCTCGGCCTGCTTATCGGTGAGCTGCTGCTTAAGGTCCTTGACCTCCTGAATGGTTTGGGCCTGCTTGTCGGACACCTTGCCGTAGTAGAAGAGACGGTTGAGCATATCGCTCAGGTCATCGACGCCCGTCAAAACCTGAAGCAGGCTCAGACCGCCGGTTTTGTACTCGCCGGCGACATAGGTCGAGAGCTTGGCCTGGCCTTCGGCGATCTCCTGCTGCTTTTGCGTGATCTCGCCTGCAGTCTGATCAAGCTCCTGCGTCTGTGCGGAGAGTTCATCGTGAATTTGCTGGGTTTGCGTGCCGATCTGCTCGAGCTTGGTACGGGCAGCGGCAAGGTCGGATGCGGTATCGGCGTAGGCCGGAGCCACGAGGCCCAGGCCCAAAACACAAGCGAGGGTTGCCGTAGCAGCGCAGCGTGCCATGTTTCTGTGCGTGTTTGCTGTGCGCATGGAGCTTCCTTTCCGGTATCTAAGGGTAGCGGCTAGTCCACCGTTACCAGGCTAAAGAGCTCAACGTCCTCGTTAGAAGGCGTGAGCTTCTTGCGCGGGTTGAGAAACGCAAGCTCAAGGATACAACCGTAGCCCACAAGCTTTGCGCCCATATCTCGCACCAGTTTACCTGTTGCCTCGACGGTTCCGCCCGTCGCGACCAAGTCATCCAGAATCAACACGGTATCTTTAGAGCTGATAGCGTCGGCATGGATCTCAATTGAATCGGTGCCGTACTCGAGCTCGTAGCTCTGGCTTACGGTCTCGCGCGGCAGCTTGCCCGGTTTACGTGCGGGAACAAAGCCGGCGCCAAGGGCTACAGCCACCGGTACGCCAACCATAAAGCCGCGAGCCTCGGGACCCACGACCTTGGTGATTCCCATGCCGGCAAAGTGCTCGGCGAGGGAATCGGTCATGGCTTTGAGCGCCTCGGGATTGCCAAAGAGCGGCGTGATGTCTTTAAAGATGACTCCGGGCTCGGGATAGTCGGGGATGTCGACGATTTGAGATTCGAAGTCGTACATTGCATGACCTTTCAATGGGTTGTCGGATAAGCGGCAGCGGTTATTTGCCCGCCGTGGCGGTGCCGGAGTGCGAAGGGGCGACGACCTTGAGCGGCTTTACGAGAGAATCCTCGTGCGAAGCCGGCATGGCTATCTCTTCGTTTTTGGCTTTGGTGGACTCGGAGCGAGTGATTTCCTCATCGAGTGCATCGATGTCGGCGTCCTCGACCACGGCATTGAGCGACTCAAAAACGCGGTTCTTGAGCAGCGCAGTGTGCACACCCTCGGTCAGGTCGTGAAGCTTCTTAAACGCACGCTCAAGCTTGGCGTCGCGCTCGTCATCGGAGGTATCCATTCCGAGCATGCTCACGAGCACCTGCTCAAACATCGAGGACTCGCGGTTGGCGGAAGACACGTACTGACGCAGGTTGCGGGGCTCGATATGGAAGCGTGACAGCTCGGAGCAGTAGCGGATGATTGGAAAATCGCGACCATCGACGAGCTCACGATTCTGCGGACTCTTGATGATGCGAATGAGGTCGTTCTCGGCGAGCGAGCGGATAAACGAAATCTCGACGCCCAGCATATCGGGAATGGTCTCAATGGGATGCAGCTTTTGCTTAGTCTCCTTGGGCTCCGTCTTGAGCGGAACATCGGACAGCAAGCCCACCTCGTAAGCGAGCGTTGACAGGTCCGTGGCGTTTTCCAAGCGCTGCTTAATCACGTTGAGCGGCATGTAGCGGGTCTTCTGCAAATGCAGGATGACCTCCAGGCGATCAACGTCCTCCTTAGAGTATTGACGGTATCCCTTAGGCGTACGATGAGGGGTAATGAGCCCCTCATCTTCTAGAAATCTAATTTTTGAGTTCGAAAGATCGGGGTATGCGCCTCGAAGTAGGTTGACGACTTGGCCGATACTCAGATAGTTGCGTTCGGCCATGCCCTACTCACCGGTTTCGATGCGCTCCGGCGTGCTCTCGTGGTAGATGAGCGTAAACGTACCGATCTGGACGGAAGAACCGTCGTGCAGCGGGGCTGCATTGACGATGGCACCGTCGACCCAGGTGCCATTGAGCGAGCCCAAGTCCTCGATGCGAGCGCCGAGGCCCTCGCGGATAATGCGCGCGTGGCTGCGCGATACGGTCATGTCATTGAGGAAGATGCCGTTCGCAGGATCGCGGCCGATGGTGGTCACGTCGTCCTCGAGCTCAAAGGCGGCACCAGTCTGCGGACCCTTGACGATGGACAGAACGGGGGCGGTGATGCGCACGTTGGCCATGAGGTCGGGAACGGTGACGTCGCTTGAAGGCACGCGGAATACGCAGGTAGCGTCAGCAGTCTTATCATTCTGAGGCATATTGTTAACCATGTTGTCCATGACAACCCCTAACTTATCGCGGACGTGCCGCAAATAATGAACCGTACGTAATCATACCCCAACGAATCAGTCTTCGATTTCAGGGTTCAGAAAGTCGATGTCCTCGTCCTCGGGATGCGCGAGAGCCTGTTTAATGGCCACTCCGCCCTTAATGGAATAGATGACAGCCGTGAGCATGGAGAAGATCACGCCGCCGTACACAAAGAAGATGCCGAGGGGCACCGAGCTTCCGTTGAGGCCCGGGAAGGCCGTAAGGGTTGAAGGTAAAAGATGCAGGCCGTCAATAACGGGGAACCCGAGCAGCATGAGCGAGAAGCCGGTCATGAGCAGCGCCGTGGCAATCTTGCCGGGAAACACTACGTCGATGGGGCGGCGGTGATAGTGGCGCACGATGAGCGTGCCGATTCCCAAGTAGATATCGCGCCCGATGATGAGCACGCAGACCCAGATGGGAAGCTCGCCGCGGACTACCAGGCCCAACACGCCGGTAAACAGCAGGGCGCGGTCGCAGACAGGGTCCATCATCTTGCCGAGCCACGAGACCGTTTTGGTCATACGCGCAATCTGGCCGTCCATCCAGTCGGTAGAGGCGGCGACGGCGTAGATGACGATAGCGACGACGCGGTTGTTATCCGTCACAAACAGGTACAGAAAGACCAGCGTAAGGATCAGGCGCGTGAAGGTAATGAAATTGGAGATCGTGAAGATCTTATTCGACGGGTAATCGGAAGTGCCGATAAGCTCCTTTTTGATCTTCTTCTTGATGCCCACAGGACTCCCCCGCTGGTAAACGACAAAACTTTCGATACTATACCCGTTCTGGCGATGTCTATCCAGCGCGAGCATAGAGAGTCCAGACATGTGGAGTGTGCTTCTGGGCTGCGCAGGATTCTGCATTTGTGTGCATCAGCCACCAAAAACGACATTTTTTGGCATCTTTGATGGCCGATGCACACTTTTTGATTCGGTGGTTACATCGATCGGGAAAGTTGTTGCCTTAAGCAAATTAATCATGATGTGCGGGTCGAGAAGGGTTGGCGCCAAAAGACCCCAACGACCGTTACGGCTTCGTTAGAAACGCGCTTCACCATGGATGGTGAACCCGAAAGGTAAGGCGCGCGGGCACGGTGGCTCGGCCCGCGCGCCCGGAAGAGAAAGGATAAGCCCATGGGTTACATGCTCGAGACGCGCGGGCTCACCAAGCGCTTCGGCCGCGGCGACCAGGCGCAGGATGCCGTGGCCGACGTGAGCCTTCATATCCGCGAGGGCGAGGTGTACGGGCTGCTCGGTCCCAACGGCGCCGGCAAGTCGACAACGCTCAAGATGATCTGCGGGATGCTGCGGCCGACGGCCGGGGAGATTCTCTTTGCCGGGCACGCCTGGCGCCGCGAGGACCTTTACGCAATCGGCAGCCTCATCGAGGAGGCGCCGCTCTACCCCAACCTCACCGCGCGCGAGAACCTGCGCGTGCGCACCACGCTGCTGGGCCTTCCCGAGAGCCGCATAGATGAGGTACTCGCCACCGTGGACCTCGTGGACACCGGGAAGAAGCGCGCCGGACGCTTCTCGATGGGCATGCGGCAGCGCCTGGGGCTCGCGCTGGCGCTGATCGCCCGGCCACGCCTGCTCGTGCTCGACGAGCCCACCAACGGCCTCGACCCCATCGGCATCGAGGAGCTGCGCGACCAGATCCGCGGCTTCGCGGCGGCGGGTACGACGGTGATCGTCTCGAGCCACATCCTCTCCGAGGTGCAGCAGATGGCGGACACCATCGGCATCATCTGCGGGGGGCGCCTCGCCTACGAGGATACGCTTCGGCCCGGGCAGGACCTCGAGGAACTCTTCATGAGCTTCTGCCGGGAAGGGCGACGAGCGCGCGGGGAGGTGGCGGCATGACGGGCGAGAAAGGCGGCCTGCTCGCGGGCCTGCGCGCCGAGGCCCTGAAGTCGCGCCACGCGGCGCCGGTTCGCCTGGCCGTGTTCATGGCGCTGCCGATGCCGCTGCTCGGCGCGATGCCCTACCAGGGCGTGCAGATCTTCAGCGCGTGGAACTACTGGTACGCGCTCTTCCTGCCCGTGTCTCTCTCGCTCGTGGTGGCGTGCGTCGCGCGGGCGGACGCTCGCACGCGGATGCGGGGGCTTCTGGGCCTGGGCTTCCCGCTCGGGCGCGCCTGGTGGGCCAAGGCGCTCTGGTGCCTCGCGCTCTGCACGCTCTCGAACCTCGTGGTCTTCGGCATCTACCTCGCGGGATCGGCGTTCTCCTCGCAGGGCCTCACGGCCGCGGGCACGCTCACGATGCTCCTCTGCGCGCTCGTCAACACGGTGACCGCGGCGTGGATGATCCCCACAGGGCTCTTCCTCACGGTGCGGCTCGGCATGCTCGCGGGCATCTTCTGCCCGCTCGCCGCGCAGCTCGTGGGTGGGTTCGCCTGGTCGTTGGTGCCGCTGCCGCAGCTCTTTCCGCCGTCGGCGAGCATGGTCATCCCCACGAGCTTCATCCCCGTGCTGCCGAGCGGCGAGCCACTCGCGGCGGACATGGCGCTCGGCGGGGCGCTCGCGGCGGATGGCGTGCTCACGCTGGCGGGCCTTGCGGTCTGCGCGTTCGCGTTCGCCGCGCTCACGGCGGCGGGCGCGGCCTGGTTCGCGCGCTCCGAGGAGAGGTGATGGCCATGACACGACTCTCCGACCCGACGCCGCGCATGACTCTCTCGCGGGCCCTGCTCTCCGAGGCCCTGCGCCTGGCGCGCTCCCCGCTCACGGCGGTGCACCTCGTCTGCGGCCTGGCAGCCGGTCTTGCCTGCGGCGAGTACTTCTCCGTAGCCCGATGGGACCCGGCGCTGGGCGCGGACGCCTACGTCCAGTTCCTCGGCGCCCTCATGCCGCTCATGTCCGCCATCGTCTGCGGGCTCGCCGTGGACGAGGAGCGCGCTGCCGGGCGCCTCGCCAACCTCACGGCGGTCCCCTCGCGCGTGCGCGCCGTCGCGGCGAAGCTGCTCGCCCTTACGGCGCTCGGTGCCGCCGCGGTGGCCGTGGCGCTCGGCGTGTTCGGGGCCGTGCTCGCCGTCGCCGGGCGCCTGCCGCTTGGGCCCGCTCCGCTTGCGGCCGCCTGGGCGGGCATCGTGCTGGGCAGCCTGCCCCTCTACGCGCTGGGGCTCGGCGTGGCCCTGCGCCTCGGCCGCAACGCCGCCATCGGCGCCGGCGCGGCGGGGGTGCTCCTCGCGTTCTTCTCAGTGGGCGGACTTGCGCACGGCCTCATGACCGGCGAGCTCACCGGTGCCCTGGCGACGTCCCTGAGCTGGGTGCCGCTCGCCTGGCCCGCGCGCCTGGGGTCGCTCGGGGTGGAGGCCTTCATCGACGCCGCACGCGCGGCGGGTCCTCTCCTCACGACTGCGCTCGCTAGCCTCGTGCTCACCCTGGCAGCCGCCGCCGTCCTTCTCGCCTGGTTCTGCCGCTTCGAGGACGGGAGGGCAGATGCGTAGGAAGCCGCTCGCCGCCATGCTCGACCTCCTTTCCGCAGCGCTCGTCCTGGGCGGGAATGCCCTGCTCGACGCCGGCTGGTGGTCGGCGCTGCGCTCGATCGCCGACCGCGTGCTGCCCAACCCTGAGATCGCCATGTGGGCGCCCGCGCCCGAGCCCGGCAGCCACGCGAGCTCCTACGCCGACGCCACTGGGGCGGGGGCAAACTACGTCTACCTGGTGGACGCGGCGGACGACGGAGGCAATGTCCGAGAGCTCCAGCTCATCTTCTTCGGGCGGGAGTCGGACGGCGAGGGCTGGCTCGAGATCGAGGCGCGCGGCGGCTCGGGCGTGCGCTACCGCGCGTGCAACGCGGCCGAGGCGCCCGCGGCTGCGCGCAGAGCTCTGGACCGCTGAGTGCGGCGCTAGTACAATTCCGACGGAAGTTTCAGGAGGTCGAACATGGCGAGGATATTGGCAGTGGATGATGAACGGGCGATCCTCGACGCGCTCGCGCGCGTCCTCGGCCGTGACGGCCATGAGGTCGTCAAGGCAGCGGACCCGACGGCGGTCCTGGGGATGGACCTCTCGCACTTCGACCTCGTGCTCTGCGACGTCATGATGCTGGGGCTCGACGGCTTCGAGCTCGTGCGGCAGATCCGCCCGGACTTCGACGGGCCCATCGTCTTCCTGACCGCTCGCGTGGCCGAGGAGGACGCCGTGGCCGGCTACGGCCTGGGCGCCGACGACTACGTTCGCAAGCCCTTCGGGGCCGCGGAGCTGCGCGCCAAGGTCGCGGCCCATCTACGCCGTGAGCGCCGGCCGCGCTCGCACGCCCTCTCCTTCGGGGAGGTGCGGATCGACCTCGGGGCGCGCGACCTCGCCGTGGGTGGCGAGGCCGTGCCGCTCACGCCCACCGAGTACGCCATCTGCGAGTACCTCGCTCGTCACCCAGGGCAGGTCATGAGCCGCGCGCAGATACGCGAGGCGGTGCTCGGCTGGGAGAGCGACGCCGACGACGCGGCCATATCCATGCAGGTCAGCCGCGCCCGGAGGAAACTCTCCGAGGCCGGCGCCGATCCGATCGCGACCGTCTGGGGGATGGGGTACAAGTGGCAGCTCTGAGGACCGGGGCGCGAGGTCGCCGAGGCATGCCGCTCTCCTTCGTTATCGCGCGCTACTTCGCCTACGCGTTCGCGGCGGTCGCTACGGCGTGGCTCGCCTCGTTCATGGCGCTCTCTGCGGCGATCAACGCGGGCATCGTCTACGAGGCAAGCTGGGGGCCGGCCAATGCGCGCGAGGTCGCGGAGGGCCTGGCACTCGACGGCGTCTGCGGGCAGCAGGACGTGCCGACGGCGTACCGCTACCTCATCCTGAACAAGGACGGATACGTGCTGATGACAGACCTCGAGGGCACGCGGCTCGAGGACGCGACGGAAATGGCCCGTACGGCACTTGCCGCTGATCCGGGCACAGTGGAGATCGAGGGCGGGGGCTCGGGCCTCACCTACGCCGCGTTCCCGCTCAAGGACGGCGGGGCCTGCGCACTCGTCAGCGAGTACCTGCCGCAGTGGGTCTCGCGCGATCTCGCCGGCCTGCTTCCCAACCCGCAGAACCTCATGCTCGTCGGCGCCGCGGCGGGAAGCGCGCTCGCGCTCGCGCTCGTGGCGCGCCGCGCGAGCCGCGTGATCTCGCGTAAGATGGCGCCGCTCGCGGAGGCGGCGGGGCGCGTCGGCGCGGGGGAGCTCGACTTCGCGGTCGGCAGCACCAACGTGCGCGAGGTGAACGACGTCCTCGCCGCGATGGACGCCATGCGGGCCTCCCTCGCCGAGTCGCTCGAGGCCCGCTGGGCCGCGGAGCGGGGGCAGCGCGAGCAGGTGGCGTCGCTCGTCCACGATCTCAAGACGCCGCTCACCGTGCTGCGCGCCAACGCCGACTTCGTGGCGGAGGAGCTGGAAGACGAGAAAGATGCCGACCTCGCGGCCGCCGCGCGCGACATAGCCGGCAGTGTCGAAAGGCTTGACGGCTACGTGCGTCTGCTCATCGAGGCCTCGCGCGGGTCCGGCGGGGCGGAGAGGGCCCCCATGCGGCCGGCCGAGCTCTGCGAGCAGGTCCTCGCCGAGGCCGCCCAGATCGCCCGAGCGCGAGGCGTGACGCTCGACGCAGCCACGGGCCCCGCTGTCGCGGGCACGCCCGAGGCCCCACTCGACCGTACCACCCTGGCGCGAGCCGCCGCGAACCTCGTGGCCAACGCCGCCGAGCACGCGCGCTCGCGCGTGGTGGTCTCCTGCGACGTCGCTGGTGGATACCTCGTCATCGAGGTCGCCGATGACGGACCGGGCTTTTCTCCCGCCGCCCTCGAACGCGGCTGCGAGCGCCTCTTCACAGACGACTCCTCCCGCTCCTCGCGCGACGGAGGCCGCCACTACGGGCTCGGCCTCCACGTCGCCTCCGAGGCCGCGAGCGCCCACGGGGGCTCCGTCTCGCTCGCCAACAGCCCCTCGGGCGGCGCGGTGGCCACCATCGCGGTCCCCCTGTGCGGGGCCTGACGAATCAGGCCCCGCACACTGGCATGCCTCGCAACCAAACGCTTCCCGGATAATTTATGAGGCCGTACTCGTATTCGAGCCTGTCTATCTCGGCGGCGATGGCCTCCGTCATGTAGAAGTTTTTCGTGCGGCCCGTCGACTTCGCCAGGCGGTCGTACCTGTTCGCGAGGTCCTCGGGGATTCTCAGGGCTGCGGTGGCGGTTGCCATGACGCACCTCCCGGTTAGATGTAATACGTGTATTACTTTCTATCACATCACCCGAACCCCGCATCGGCGTACGGCCGCATCTGCTTTTTTACCTTACATTATGTCAACCGGGCCGTGCTCGGCTTGTTCAGCCGGATTAAATCAACCGTTAAATCAATCCAGGCCTGCAAGGGGCGGTGGAAATCCTTCGAGGACTGAGGGCGCCGTCCCCAGGCCGGCTCCTCGATGGCCGCGGCTGAATTCCCCTGACATCGGCTGCGTGGGTTCCGGCACGGGGTTCTGGCACTGCCCCAACGGGGCGCAAGGCTCGGCTGTCGGTCGTACCGGACGGCATACGTTTTGAGACCGGCAAGCTGTTGCCGGCTCGAGGACAGCGGCCCGGTGCACCGGGCCGATCGATAGAGGACTCAGGTTCACAGCGCAGTTTCTTGGGGCTCGCATATATAGGAAGACTTGATCGGCAATCGATTTTAATGAAGTCGACAGCGCAAGTCAGAGCTTTCAACAAACCGCAGGTAAATCCGTGTACCAAAAATTGGTACACGGATTTACCTGCGATGTTCATGCTTGGTCAAAAGCCCATAGGCGATAAATTCATTATTTTAATGCGCACGCCTGAGCTTTTGGCTGAAGTGGCAGTCCGACCGCCGGCAGGCGGCCACGCTATGTCCAAAGGCCACGCCTACTCCCAGTGCCCGGCTACGTCGACGACCCAGTGCTGCCCGTCGAGTTCCTGCCGCAGAGCTACATCAGGGACGTCTTATTGGGGGACGACCACATGGAACCCCGGGAGATCAAGCTGTACGGCTGATCCATCCGTCAACAACATGTCAAAGCCCCAAAACCCAACAGGATCGCGAACGAGGGGATGAATTGACCGCCTGGGTATTTGCGCCCGGGCGGTCAATTTTATCAACCATGGGTGCGATTCTGTGAGGCCATTTTTCTGGCATCCGCCGTTTGCTCCGGTCTCAACGTACCCATCGACCGTTCAGTTATCTTTGCGAACGCGACCACGTGCGCATTTGTCGAACAATCAAATGTCCGACAATGTCTGACGGAGCTGTCAGACATTCACGCACGAACAGGTGAGCTTCGCGAGCGATTGTAGGCAACTAGTAGCCCCAGCTGCGTCTTTGGCGCAGGTTCGACGTCTGACATCTTGAATGGCTGACGTCGAACGAAGCTGGTTGATAACAAGCAGGTGGAATAAACATGGAGCCCGACACCTCTCGCGCAATCGGCGCGCGGCAAGGGTCTGGCCCATCTCATATGTTGCCAACGCTAACGGTGAACCTGAGCGCCCGGGCACATTCTTTGTTGGCTGAAACCGGCATAGCAACTAGCGGAAGGCATCATCGAAGGAGTGTGCTGGAAAGCACCCGTCTCCTTAACTGTTAGAAATGCAAGTTAATAATCTATGTGGCCAATATAATACCGTTGAACCCGCATATCGATACCGCTCAGCCATTCGCCTCGCCCCCGTCGCACGTATCTTCATCCGGTCTGTTACTTTTAATCTAACGATTCTTTGAGGAACGTAGGTGCTTCCAAATGTACTGTCGACTTCTTCTCAAACTGATCCTAAGAGACAAGGCCGCATGGATTTGTACGCTCGTTCTCGCTGCAGCCTTCTCCGTCCCCATTGCGTTCAATTCACCCATCTACGGGCCCTTCTTTATGAAGCAGGGCATGCAGGGCTTTGTCGATGCATTCAATACGCGCGCACCCCGGGCCAACGGCACAGACCTATCGCCAGAGCAGCAAGCTGACGCGGAGCTTGCAAGATACGCGAACGCCGCCCTTGCCGCTCAAACCGACGCCGCCTTTCTCGATTCTGCCGAGAGCTACTACGCGCTCATGGGCGAAGGCTTCCAATCCGGGTCCATCGTGGGAGACCGAGAGACCAATGACGCAGACCTCGCGTATTGCCGTGCCCTGAGCAGCTCCGGCATCACGGATATCCCGGCCTCCGCAAACGACCTGCCATTCCTTTCCTTCCTGCCTTACGCCGTTGCCATGGTGCCGTCTTTCCTTCCCTTCATCCCCTTCCTTCTCTCGTCGATACTCCTGCTCGGGGCCACAAGGCCTGCGACCCTGGCGGCGAAGGCGCCCGCGCCCAAATTCCGGCGCCTTATCCAGATCGTGTTTTCGATAATCGTCGCGGGGACCGCGATGCTCCTCGCCGGCCTCGCACCCGGGGGCATTTACGCCTTGGCCCTAAACGGCTTCGGGCAGATTGGGTACCCGATCGCCTTCTTCCATGACGGCGCGCTTACCACCACGACTGCGGGAAACGTCTTCACAGCCCTGCTTATCGCGCTTCTTGCGGGCGGAACCTTAATATCCGTTTGTTCCGTCGTCCTATCGACCGCAACGAGGCGCGTCCTCGCAGGCCCCCTTACCTCCGCGCTGCTTGTCGCGGCCCCGGTATTCCCGTTACTGTCCGATTCGGCACTGGAGCATAACGCCGCGCTCAATCTCCTGCCGCTGGCCATATTCTCGCCTATCGAGGCAACGGGTTACGTAGGATGCTTCCCAACAGAATTCATTGGCTCCGGTTCAAGCGGTGCATCGATGCTTGCCGTGGCCCTGATATACGTCGCGGTCTTTTTTGCGGTCGGCGCCGTTGCGACACGTTCGCCCAAACAGCCTGGACCCGCGAAAAAGCACCATGGGCTCGAGCTTCTGGACGTGAGCGTTGGATACGGGAGCACGACGATACTTTCAATCGGATCGTTTTTCCTGAGCCCGGGAACGGCGGCGGGCCTCATTGCTCCCAACGGCTCGGGGAAAACCACCTTTCTTGAAGCGCTGTCGGGCCAATTTCCCACCCGTATCCACTCGGGAAGCCTGGTGGCAGACGGAATCAGCCAACGTCAATCAGCCGAATTTGCAGAACTCGTCTACCTGAGCTCTTCGGGTAGCGCGGATCTTTACCCCACGCTATCAGCCCTCGAGCACCTTGCTTTCGTTAGGGAGGCGTGGAAATCGGCCACCGACATCGACTCGCTCTGCGACTCCCTCGGAATCTCCCCATATCTCGACAAGCCGACCCGTAAACTCTCGACAGGAATGAAGCAGCAGGTAAAGCTTGCCATGGCGATAGCGACCGATTGCCCGTACCTCATCCTCGATGAACCGCTGAACGGCCTCGATCCGGGAAAGCGGAAAACCTCCTGCGACGCGATGCGCAGCGAGGTGGCGCGGGGACGCAGCGTGCTCATTTCAAGCCATCTGCTCGACGACCTGGCAGACCTCACCGACTCGTTCTACTTCATCGAGGCCGGCACGCTCGTGGAAAAGATCAAGTCGTCCTCGCAGACGCTCAAGCAGGAATACCTCGATACATACGAGGGAGGTGAATGACATGATAGGCAAGAGCTCTGCAAAGATAGCGATTGTTGGCTTTGTACTTTGTCTTGCAATGGTGCTATGTGCATCATTTGCGACGTATAAGGCCGAGCAATCGTTTATTGATGGCGCTGAAAATGGGTTTGGCATAGACGGGATGTATGTCAACGATGGCGCGACCAGGCCGTCTATGGCGATTCTTGCAGGCGAAGACATGGAATGGCAAATCTGTAATGACGATGGCTCTTGTCTGAGTGGTCGTTTGGCCGCAACGAGCGACCCGAATTCGTTCGATCTTCTCGACAATAATGGATCGGATTGCGGTTCAGTTCACCTGTCGTATGCATCACGAGATGGGATGGACGGCATTCTCTACGTCTCCCACGAGTCTGGCGATTTCAAGATGCGAAGGACTAACCGAGTGCCGGCTTTTTTCGAGGAGTGAGAATTCCCGGCGGTCTGCCGATCAGGCCGCCGGGGTATTGAACCCCGCATTCATCCGTACACACACGGATGAATGCGGGAAGTGTCCGGATGAAGTTGATAATCAAGGAAACAAAGCCGTTCTGCCTGGGACGGCTTTGGCTTGGACTTTAACTACAACATCGCAATCGACACTTATCAGCTCGCGCAACGCGCATGGCCAAATCTCGGACGCTGGTGCTTGGAGGACCTTCGAGATTTACTGGACATCCAAAACGACGACGCACACCGCGTGCTCGCCGACTGCGAAGACGAGATGGCTGTCTTCAATGCGATCAGAAACGGCGTGAAGTCCGGAGAGCTTTCTGTGGAACCGCCGCGCCGTCGCGCGAGCCGACCGGGCAACCCGGGCAATCTGGTCCCGGCTCTCCCGGTCGTATTCCTACGATATCGCCCCTAGATCACCAATGTGTCAGATAAAGAATGAGGCAATGGCTATGATCACGCCTACGGCAGATGCAACGACTGCGCCTTTTTTCCTCTCCTTTAGTCCGACGAATAGGGTTGCCGTAAAGTAAAGGGCGGAAATGCAGGCTATGGCAAGCGAAACGAGTTCCTTGGGCGGTTTCAGCAAAAGGTCGCTAGCAAAGAGTAATGCAAGCAGGGCAAAGCCGATTGTGGTCAAGTATCTCGATTGATTTTGCGACTGCATGGCAACTGCCTTTCAGAACATGTAAGTGAAAAGTCGGTACGATGTCATTGCGGTTGCAAACAAGCCGCCGCCAGGACCGGTTGTCACGAGACCGGCGATAACTTCAGCGGTGCCAGCAAGGTAGGGATCGCGCAGGCAAGCCTCCTCCTTCGCGTTCAGCTTGACCTTGTGAGGGACGGTGCGGTTATTTGCAAATCCGTGAGAATCGCACCACGCCTTGGAATATGAATCCGTGCAGCGTCCGCGCTCAAAAAGGGATATATCGTAATTTTCGTCGTAGTTGTCTCCGACGTAGATCTCGCTGCTCTCGGCGGGAGACCCCTCGTCGGCATAGGCTGCCGCAACGGGCACAAATGGTGTCATGACAAGGGAGAGGCAAAGAGCTGCTGAGACGATGGAGGGCAGGCATTTCTTCATGGCTGGCTCCTTAATCTGGCCTTTGATAGTTACTTGATGTTGCCTCCTTCCGCTTTATATCCGTTGTATTTGGCGTATTTCTTTAATAAGGCAAGAGGTTCTTCCTCTCCTTCGGATAAGCCGATGATGTTTCCTTGATCATCCAGTATGAATACGGACGGAATATGCTCAAGTTCATATTGGTCATACACGGTCTTATCTTAATTTTTGCTGATGGCTCAGGCAAGGCGGGGCTTACGTTCGAGGCGACCAACAATGCCCTGGCCCTACAGAGAATAAACGCCACGAACACGCACGCCGGCGGCTGGGAGAAGTCCGAACTCCGCGGTCGCCTCAATACCGGCGACCTCTGGTCGCTTTTGCCTTGCGAACTCCAGTCCAAGGTGAAGTCCGTCACGAAGATGACCGACAACCTGGGCGGCGGCAAGGCAGGCACCCCCTCGGCCACGACTGACAAGGTCTTCCTGCTCTCGATGACTGAAGTCTACGGTGACCTCCAGTCTGACGGCGCCCAGTACGAGTACTACAAATCCAAGGGCGTGACAACGTCGAACTATTCCAGTGCTTCGTCGAGCAGCTATCACTGGACTCGCTCCGTGCATCCGAGCAACTCCGCGTCCTTCCGCTGTGTCCACAGCAACGGCAGCTATGACTACTACAGCGCGACGAACATCTACTGCGTGTTCCCCGCCTTCTGCTTTTAGCCTCATCTGCAACCAATGAAAAGCCCGTGCGATTCTGAACTGCCTCCCATTTCTTGGACATGAGAAATGGGAGGCTTTCTTTATGCGCGTTGATTTGAGAGTGAAGCATGATATCGAGGCCAGGAAGGCGGCCATAGGGCTCTTCGAGCTCGGGCACGGGTATAAATCTGCCGCGATTGCCCTTTCGCTTCCCGTGGAAGCCGTGAGAAGATGGCAGGAGATATACCGCGCATTCGGGAGCGAGGTGCTGCTGCGCATGGACGGAAAGCAGGGCAGGTACACATACGAGCAGAAGGTCGCCGCCGCCTCCGCCGTCGTCGACGGCGGCATGACGAAGACCGAGGCGATGGCGGCGTTCGGCATAATGTCGATGTCGCCGCTCAAGAAGTGGTGCGCGCTATACCGCCGGGGCGGCGCGGAGGCCCTGCGCCCGAGGCCCAAGGGCCGGCCGAGGGGTTCCAAGGCGAGGCCGCGGACCCGCGAGGAGGAGCTCGAGGAGCGGTGCCGTAGGCTCGAGGCCGAGGTGGCCTACCTAAAAAAATTACGCGCCCTGGTCGAGAGGGACGGGCTCTGACCAGGGCGAAGGCCGAAGCGGTCGCGGCCCTGCGCGCCGAGGGGCACGCGCTCGGGCACCTGCTCGCATGCGCCGAGCTCAAGCGGTCGACCTACTACTACGCCCTCGCGCACCCGCCGAGGCCCACGCGCCCCGAGCTCCGGGAGGCGGCCTCCGAGATCTTCTCGCGCACCGCCAACGGCTGCGGGCACCGGCAGATAGCGATGTGCCTCAGGGCGGAAGAGGGGGCCGTGATAGCCGACAAGACCGTGCTCAAGATGATGCGCGAGATGGGGATTCGCTGCGGTATCAGACGCGAGACGGCCTACCACAGGTACAACTCGTACAGGGGCGTCGTCGGCAGGACGTTCGAGAACGTGATCGCGAGGGATTTCGACGCCGGGGCCCCGTGGCGGAAGCTGGGAACGGACGTCACCGAGTTCAAGGTGGCGGGCGGCAAGGCCTACTGGGCCCCGACGCTGGACTTCTGCACCAAGGAGATCGTGGCGAGCGACATATCGACCACGCCCGACATGGCCCAGCAGGTCAGGATGCTCGACGAGCTGCTGTCCAAGATCCCCGAGGGCGCCGCCCCGACCATGCACTCGGACCGGGGCTGGCAGTACCAGCACGCCTCGTACACATCCAGGCTCGAGGCCGCCGGCATCGTCCAGAGCATGTCCAGGAAGGCGAACTGCATCGACAACGCCGCCACCGAGCAGCTCTTCGGCCACGTCAAGGACGAGTTCTACCGGGGCCGCGAGTGGGAGACGTTCGAGGATTTCAAACGCGACCTGGAGGAATACATAGTCCACTGGAACACGAGCCGGAGGCAGGTAAGATTGAAGGGCCTGACCCCGGAGGAGTTCCGGAATCAGGCCCTCGCGGCCTAGTCGCTATTTAGGGCGTCCAAGATTTGGGACGCAGTTCATTCTGCGCGGGCTTTTCATTTGGCAACCAAACGAACGATTCTCGTCTTGAAGCATAGTTATCGGTTTGAGTAGAAATGGGGTCACACAGCGGCTCTCAGAGCGCCAGCCGAACTCTCCCGCCATTACCGCTGCGGCATCCTCGTATGGAGCCCATCCTGCTTGGCGTTTCGTTGCAACAGCCCACTTGTCCACCGATCTAGTGAACTACTGGAATAAATATAGCGACACGCTTGTTCGTTACAGTCGCTATATCTATGTAAATCGCCGCGATAAATACAGCCTGTACTCGGCTGTATACCAGCTACGCGTATGTAGATTCATATCGCGTTATTAAATCGGCTCAAGCGCGTGCAAAACGCGCAAGTAACCGCAAAAAGCGATTATCGCGTAGGTAGATTATTGGCACCCTGTTGCTTACTGAAAATTAATCAATTGCTTAAAACAAAAAAGGTCAGGCACTAGATGCCTGACCTGCAAACTTCTGGTCGGGACGACTGGATTCGAACCAGCGACCCCTTGACCCCCAGTCAAGTGCGCTACCAAGCTGCGCCACGTCCCGAAGCTTTTGTTTGTTGCTCTGCTCTCGCTCGCAACAGGGAGTATATTAACCCGAAACTTTGTCCTTGTGCAAGAACTTTTTTACAAATTTTGAAGCAAGTCCAAAATTGTATCTGCGAGCTGGGGTTTTGTTAGCACGGGAAGTTCTTGCGTGCCCGCTGTACTCACGATCCACGCCTTGTTGGTATCGGTTCCAAATCCCGAATCGGCGCGCGAGACATCGTTGGCGATAATGGCATCGCAACCCTTGCGGGTGAGCTTTCGCTGCGCGTACTCCACGACGTTATCGGTCTCGGCCGCAAAGCCGATCACGCACCGCTCCCCCTTTTGGCGCGAAAGCTCGGCCAAGATATCGACCGTCTCGACCAGTTCGATGCGATCCAGGCGCTCGTTGGCCTTTTTGAGCTTATGGTCGGCAGGGGCTGCGGGGGTGTAGTCGGCGACGGCTGCGGCACAAATGGCCGCATCGGCCGTCCGGAACGCGTTTAACGCCGCTTGTAGCATCTCTGCGGCGGTCTGCACGCGCAAACAATCCACGCCGCTGGGGACATCGAGCGATGTCGGTCCCAGCACAAGCGTGACCGCAGCGCCGCGGCGAGCGGCCTCCCCCGCCAGGGCGATGCCCATCTTGCCCGACGACCGGTTGCCGATGAAGCGCACGGGGTCGATCGGCTCGTGCGTGGGGCCGGCGGTGATGACGATGCGCTTGCCCGCCAGGTCTTGCGGCACGGGATTGAGCACCTCGCAGATGGCTTCGACAATGTCCTCGGGCTCGCTCATGCGTCCCGTGTCCACGTCGCCGCAGGCAAGGTAGCCGCTGCCTGGTCCCACCACGTGAACACCGCGCTCGCGCAGCGTGGCCATGTTGGCCTGTGTCGCCGGAGCCTTCCACATGCCGTTGTTCATGGCCGGCGCGATCACAATGGGTCGCGGTGTGGCAAGCAGCGTCGTGGAGATGAGGTCATCGGCGATACCGTTGGCCATCTTGGCAATGATATTAGCCGTTGCGGGCGCTACGACCACCAGATCGGGCTCCTGCGCCAGCGAAATGTGGTGGATGGGGTCGGAGGGATCATCGAACAGGCCTACGGCGACCGGTTCATTGGTGAGCGCACGGAAGGTGAGTGGGCCCACAAACTCGGTGGCATACTCGCTCATAACGACCTTGACGCGCGCGCCGCGCTTTTGCAGCAGGCGCACGATATTGCACGACTTATAGGCGGCGATCCCGCCGGTAATGCCCAGCAGGATCGTATTTCCCTCAAGTTGCATTGAATTGTTGGATGCCGCCGTCATCATTTAAGCTTCCTTGCCGGGAAGCACCAGCAGGCGGTGGCAATACGGGCAGTGCGCGATCTCGCTACCGTCGTGGTTGAGGTCGCTCATGGACGATGCCTGCAGTGCGGTGTGGCAGATGGTAGGAATGTTGCCCTTGATGGTCTCGACGGCCAGACCGCGGAACTGCTTGAGCAGGCGCTCGTAGTCGGTGAGCACGTCAGTCGGAAGCGTGGCAGCCAGCGCGGTGCGCTCCTTGGTGGCGGCATCAATCTGTGCCTGGAGGTCGGCGGCCTTGGCGCGGGCGGCCTTGGTGTCGGCCTTCACGCCCTCCTCGAACTTGGCGATGATGGCCTGCGCGCGAGCCTCGCGGTCGAGCGCCTCCTTGTGGGCAACGACGACATCCTTGCGGGTGTGCTCGATCTTGTCAAGACGCTTAGCCAGCGTGGCGAGCTCGTTCTCTAGGTCCTGAACCTCGCGGTAGTCAGAGCCATCAACATGTCGCTTCTTGGCGGCCTCGATGGCGTTGTTGGTCTGAATCTCGGTGGTGTTGAGGTCGTCGAGCTCAATGTCCAGGTCCTTGCGCTGAGCATAGAGCTTGGTCATCTCGGACTTAAGCTTTACATAGGTCTTGCGCTTGGAAGCGAGCTCCTTGAGCTCCGGCATATTGGCAAGTTCGCTCTTGTTGCGGGCGAGCTCCAAATCGATCTGTTGCAGCTTGAGTAGCGTAGCGCCGGCGCTCATAAGTTCTCTCCTTTTGTCACAGTCCACCATTGGCAAGGGTTCAGTATTTTAATCGCATGACGGGGGTCGACCCCGGCGTCAACTGCAGAGTTCATCAAGATATCAACGAACGGCTCCTCGGAGCGGTCGTGGCCGAGCAAGATCACCGCCAGCCCGCGCAAGGCAAGGTCTTGCGCCACGTGGTAGCCCGCCTCACCCGTCACGATGACATCTGCGCCTGCGGCGATGGCGAGCTCGCCAAAGTCGCCCAGGGAGCCGCCCAAAATGGCGACGGTCCGGCACGGGTGATCGGCGTCGCCCCACACGCGAAGGTCGCTGCCAAAGGCCGTGGCGGCACGGTTGGCGAGATCGCGCAGGCTGCAGGCATCGTGGAGGGTCGAGAGTGCGCCCAGACCGGTGAGCTCAGGCTCGTCCACATGCTCCAGCGAGCTCATGGGCTCAGCGCCCAGCAACTCACTCAGGCGAACACGCGCTTCGTGCGAGCGGTCCAGGTTGGTGTGAAGCGAGATGATGCTCACGCCGCAACGAGCTGCCTCGTACAGCGCAGCGCTGCACTGGGGTCGCGCGGAATCGGCCGGACAAAAGGCCTCGGGCGCCTTGATATAGATGGGATGATGCGTCAGTAGCACGTTGGCACCGTCCTCGAGAGCGCGGTGCACGTTGGCCTCGGTCGCGTCGAGGGCGCAGGCAACACCGGTGATCTTTGCAGCGGGATCACCCACAGATAGCCCAACATGATCCCAGCCCTCGGCGTCCGCCTTGGGATAGCGCGCCAGCAGCGCACGTTCAAGCTCGGCGACGATCATGCGGCGCCTACGATCGAGAGCAGCGTCTGGGCAAAGTCGTCCAGATCGCCCGGATTCACGCGGTCGTCGAAGGAGATGCGCAGTGCGCCCAGCGCCTGCTCGCGACCGATGCCCATCGCGCTCAAAACGTGGCTGGGGTCCATGCTGCCGCTCGAGCATGCCGAGCCTGCCGACACCTCAAAGCCGGCGGCGTCGAGCTTGATGATAAGTTCCTCGGAGTCCATGCCGTCGACGTAGATCGAAACCATGCCGGGCAGACGGTCGGCCTGCATGTAGTCGCCCATGGTGGCGTGAATGCGCGGATGGGCCGTAAGCGTGGCGTAGAGCTTATCGGACAGGGCCTGCAGCGTCGCGCGCTCCTCGGCCACATGGGGTGCCAGCTTGCGGGCGGCAGCGGCAAAGGCCAGCTGCGTGCGCAGGTCCTGCGTGCCGGCACGACGTCCGGCTTCCTGTCCGCCGCCAAAGATGCGGGGGCGCAGCGGCGTGCGGGTCTTAACGTAAAGCGCGCCGGATGCCACAGGACCGCCAATTTTGTGTGCAGCGACGGACATGGCATCAACGCCCAGCTCGGCGGCATCGAGCGGAATGTGCAGATAGCCCTGGATGGCATCGGTGTGGAACAGGGCACCCACGGTGTGCGCAGCTGCGGCAAGCTCGCGGATGGGCTGTACCACGCCGGTCTCGTTGTTGGCGGCCATGATGCTCACGAGTGCCACGTCGTCGCCAAGCAAGTCGCCCAGCGCGGCAGGTTCGATGTAGCCCGCACGGCAGGGCTGCACTAGGTCGACGGCAAAGCCGGCGGAACGCAGCAGCGGCAGGTTGTCCAGGATCGAATCGTGCTCGATGGCCGACACGATTACTCGATCGCGCTTGCGATCGCGCTGACGAGCGCCCTCGGCAAGACCGAGAAGCGCCAGCTGGTTGGCCTCGGTGCCGCCGTTGGTTAGGACGATCTCGGACGGGCGGACGCGTGCGCCAAAGCTGCGGGCGATCTCACGACGTGCGGCCTCCAGACGCGCGGCGGCCTTGCGGCCAAGCGAGTGCAGCGAGTTGGGGTTGACGCCGGCAAGCTCGCTATCATCGTACTCACGCTGCGTAAGACGCGCCTCGGCGCGCATGGGCGTCGAGGCGGCATAGTCAAGATTCACGGGTATGCGGTTTTGACCTGCGGTCATAAGGGTTTATGCCTCCTGTGCGGCCTCATTGCCCAGCTTCTGCAGCAGCGCAACCTCGGCGGCGGGATCTTCGGACTTAAATACGGCGGAGCCGGCTACGAGTACGTTGGCGCCGGCCTTGACGACCTCGGCGATGTTCTTGGAAGAGATACCGCCATCGACCTCGATGAGGGGCGAAACGCCGTGACGCTCGCACATGGCCTTAAGCTCGTGGAGTTTGGCAATGGTACCGGGGATAAAACTCTGGCCGCCAAAGCCAGGGTTCACGCTCATCAGCAGCACCATATCGACGACGTCGATGATGCTCTCGAGAACGCAGACAGGCGTTGCGGGGTTGAGCACCACGCCGGCCTTGACGCCGCGCTGCTGCAGATGGGTGAGTGTGCGGTGTAAGTGCGTGGAGGCCTCGTAGTGCACGGTGATCATGTCGGCACCGGCATCGGCGTACCAATCGACGGTCTCGTCGGGGTTCGACACCATCAGGTGCGCGTCGACCGGCACGTCGGTGGAGCGCTTGACGGCCTTAAGGATGTCGACGCCAAAGGTGAGGTTGCCGGTAAAGTGACCGTCCATGACGTCGAAGTGCACATAGTCGGCGCCGGCAATCTTGTCGAGTTCGCCCTTGAGGTTGGCCATATCGGCTGAAAGGACGGACGGAGCGATTTTGATGGAACCCATGGTAGAAGCCTTTCTGCGCTAGTCGGTGAGTCCGTAGAACTCTTGCGATGGGACGCGATCGGTAAGAATCTCGAGCGCCCTATCCAAAGTAACACCGTTGTAGAGCGTTTGCTCCACAGCAAAGGTGAGCGGAATGTCTACACCCAGTGAACGGGCAAGCTCACTGACGCTGCGGGCCGCGACGGCGCCCTCGACCACCATATGCGTACGTGCCTGGTACTCGTCGAGCGAGACGCCGTGGGCAAACTCGTAGCCAAAGGTGCGGTTGCGCGAATGCTCGGAGGTGCAGGTGGCAATGAGGTCGCCCATGCCGGCAAGCCCCATGCAGGTCATAGCCTGGCCGCCGCGGGCGTGCACCAGTCGGCTGATCTCGGCCAGGCCGCGCGTCATGATAAGGGCGAGCGTGTTGTCGCCCGCACCGCTACCGGCGGAGATGCCGCACACGATGGCGATGACGTTTTTCATAGCGCCGCAAACCTCGACGCCGGTCATGTCCTGCGACAGGTAGATGCGGAAGGCCGTGGATAGGAGCAGGTCCTTAAAGGTCTCCCCTACCTGCGGATCTTTGCTGGCGATGACGGCGGCAGAAAGCCCGCCGCGGCAGATCTCCTCGGCATGGTTTGGGCCCGAGAGCGCCGCGACACGCGACTCGTTGCCGATCTCACTGGCGATGACCTCGCTCATAAGCAGGCCGGATTCGGGCTCAATACCTTTGGTGAGGCAGAGCACCGGGGTATCGGCGGCGATGAAGGGTGCTGCCTGATGGCATACGCTGCGCAGGTGCGTGGAGGGCACGGCAAAGATGATGGCCTCGGCACCGTCGAGCGCCTGCGACAGGTCCGTGGCGGCGACAACGTTGCCGGGCAGCTCGTAGTCCACCAGATACCGGGGATTGCGGTGCTCGGCATTGATGCCGGCGGCCGTCTGCTCGCTGTGGGCCCACATGGTCACGCGCTCGGCTCGCGCGGCGGCAAGACCGGCGACGGCGGTTCCCCAGGAGCCGGAGCCAATCAGCGCAACATTCATGACTCTCTCCTACTTATCGTCGGGCTCGGTGACGCGCTTGGTAAACGAGAGCTTGGACTCCTTACCCGTCATGAGCTTTTGGATATTCGCGCGATGGGCCCACACCACGGTGATGCCGATCATCGCCATGCAGAACTTGAGGCCCAGGCTGCTGTACGGAAAGACCGCGCAAGCAGCGATAGGAAGTCCGATGGCTGCGGCAAGCGAACCCACCGACACATACTTGGTGATGGCAACGGCTACGATAAACATGCCCAGCAGCGACAGGCCAATGGGCCAGTACCAGGCAAGGATCACGCCCAGACCAACGGCGATACCCTTGCCGCCGTGGAAGTTGAGATAGGGCGAGAAGATATGGCCCCACACGGCTGCCAGGCAAATGACACCGAGCATCCAGTCGCCGGGGGCTCCGGGCGCCATGATGCTTACGGGGAAGCCATAGCCCACGCCCGCGATGAGCGGACGGGCGATAAGGACGCAGATGGCGCCCTTAAGGCAGTCGAGCAGCAGCGTGAGCGCGGCCACCTTGGGGCCGGCCACGCGCAGCGCGTTGGTGGTGCCGATGTTGCCGGAACCCGCCTTGCGAATGTCCGTGTGGTTGAACACGCGGCCCAGGATCAGGCCAAACGGAATCGCCCCGATAAAGAACGAGACCACGGCGCAGATGGCGGTCAGCAGAATCGGATTATGCATCCTTTTGTTCCTTCTTCCTAAAGAAGAGTCGAATGGGCGTGCCGGCAAAATCGAAAGTCGAGCGCATGCGGTTCTCCACGTAGCGCTGGTAGGTGTCGTTGACCAGGTCGCTGTGGTTGACGAAGAACGTGAACGTCGGCGGGTTGATGCCCGTCTGAGTCACGTAGTGCATGCGCAGGCGGCGCTTGCCGTCCACCACGGTGTGGCCGAACTCGCGCAGGTCGGTGAGGAAGGTGTTGAGGCGCGAGGTGGTGATCTTTTGCGAGCGCGTCTTCTCGGCGGCGTCGACCATCGCCCAGATCTTCTCGACGCTGCGGCCGGTCAGGGCAGAGATGCGCAGGTACTGGGCCCAGGGAGCCATAACGCCCAGACGGCGGTCGACGGTCTCCATGCAGGCCTCGCGCTTGCGGTCGTCGTCGAGCAGGTCCCACTTGTTGAGCAGCACCACGATGGCGCAGCCGCGCTCGATGGCCAAGCCCATGACCTTCTGGTCCTGCTCGGTGACGCCCACAGAGGCGTCGACGACGAGCAGTGCCACGTCGGCGCGATCGATGGCGCGCAGGCCGCGGACCATCGAGTAGTACTCGATGTTCTCGTACACGGTGCTCTTCTTGCGAATACCCGCGGTGTCAACCATGCGGTAGTGCTTGCCGTTGCGCTCCACGACGGTGTCGATGGCGTCGCGCGTGGTGCCGGCAATGTTGGACACGATAGAGCGATCGGCGCCCAGGATGCGGTTGAACAGCGACGACTTGCCGGCATTGGGGCGGCCGATGATGGCGACGTTCAGGGCGTCGGGGAACTCATCGGCGACCTCGTCCTCTTCCTCCGGAAGCAGGGCCACGATATCGTCGAGCAGGTCGCCCGTGCCGTGGCCATGCAGGGCCGAGAGGGGCGTGGGCTCACCGACGCCGAGCGAATAGAACTCCCAGATGCTGTCGTTTTCGCGATCGGGGTTGTCGAGCTTGTTCACCAGCAGAAAGACCGGCTTGTCGCAGCGCTTGAGCATGCGAGCGACCGACTCGTCCTCCTCGGTGACGCCGGTGCGGCCATCGACCACAAACAGGATGACGGCGGCTTCCTCGGCGGCGGCGAGCGCCTGGTCGCGGATGGACGTGGCAAAGACGTCGTCGCTCTTGAGCGGCTCGATACCGCCCGTGTCGACGATGGTGAACTCGCGGCCGTTCCAATCGGCCGTGTGATATGAGCGATCGCGCGTGACGCCGCGAGACTCGTGGACGATGGCGTCCGAGGTCTGGGCCAGGCGGTTAACGAGCGTGGACTTGCCCACGTTGGGGCGTCCGACGACGGCGACGATAGGTTTCATCTGCTCTCCTTTAATGGGTAGGGTCAGCGGAATTAGTAGAGTCGGCAGGCACAATGCCAAGGATGTGCTCCAGGGTATCGAGTAGCTCATGCGGCATGGTCGACACCACATGAACCTCGGCGCCGCGACTGGTAAGGCTTGCGAGTAAATCGTCACGATGATACTCGTCAAGCGTCATGCCGTCAGCGTTGAACATGAGCTTAGGCACAAAGAGCATAACCCCCGACAGGTCTTGTGGCAGCTGCTCCAAGATGTCACACGCGACGATGAGGCCGGTCACGTCCACGTTGCCGCCAAAGTAGCGGTTCTTGATGGCCGTGACAGTGCCGGCGAGTCCCTGGGGCGACTCCACAAAGCGGGCCACCGTGTCGCGTGCGCTGGCGCCCGAGAGGCACAGCAGGTGCTGGCTGCGGGCGGCGATGGCCTCGCGGACGCGGGCCAGACGCTCGGTATCGGCGGCAAGCACGTCGTCGGTCTCGTCTAGATACGAGCGGATCATGCCGATGCCGTCGTAGTACTGCGGGTAACCGTCGTAAAAGTCCGCCTCGGGAGGATCGATGCCGGCGTCCAGATAGAACTCGTCGCTCATCTGGAAGGTGTGGCGGCCAAAGCGCTCGAAGGCACGGTCCTGGTAGGGACGGATCATGGCAATGGTCTCGCGCGCCAGCTCGGGCTTGTCGCTGTAGGACCAGCTAAAACGGTTCTGATGCTTGGTAAAGCCGAGCGGCACGATGCCCAGGCTTGTGATTTGCTCGTGCTCCTCGCAAAAGCGCAGGGTCTTTTCCAGCTCCTCGCCGTCGTTCATGCCGGGGCACAGCACAATCTGCGCGTGAATCTCGATGCCGGCGGCCATGATGGTCTCGAGTACGTCCATGCCTCGCTGAGCGTTACGGCCCATCATACGACGGCGGACGTCGGGGCTCACAGCGTGGACCGACACGTTCATGGGACTCATGTTGCGCTGGATGACGTTTTGCACGTCCTCGTCGGTGAGGTTCGTAAGCGTGACAAAGTTGCCTTGCAAAAAGCTTAGGCGATAGTCGTCGTCGCGAATATAGAGCGTGGAGCGGCCGCCCTTGGGGAGCATGGTCATAAAGCAGAACACGCAGGCGTTGACGCAGGTACGCATGCCGTCGAAGATGGGGCCATCGAACTCCAAACCCCAATCCTCGCCGGGAAAGCGGTCGAGCTCGACGGGGGTGACGGTGCCGTCGCGCGGGTCGAAAACCTCGAGCTCGACGGTATCATCGTCGGCCTCCCAGAGCCACACAATCATGTCGGTAAGCTGCTCACCGTTGACCGTGAGCACGCGCATGCCCGGCTCGATACCCACATCCCACGCGGGCGATTCGGGACGCACGTTCTTGACGAGCGCGCCCTCACCCGGCTCGGGGTCGCGGCTGCGCCCGTAATCGGCCACCTCGGCGGCGTATGCGGGTACGGTCTGGTCCATGGTTAGCGGCAAAGCTCCTTGATGCGCGTGACGGCGCGTTCGATGTGTTCTTGCGGGGTGGAGGCTCCGGCGGTGATGCCGATGTGGTGAGCGTCGGCAAACCACGCGGCCTGGAGCTCGGAAGCTTCCTCGATGTGATGCGTGCGCTCGCAGGCGTCTGCGCAAATCTGCGCCAGGCGGCGGGTGTTGCCCGAGTTCTTGCCGCCCACGATGACCATGCAGTCGCAGCGGTTGGCAAGTGTGGCTGCTGCCTGTTGACGCTCACTCGTGGCGGCGCAGATGGTGTTGATCACGCGCAGCTCCTGCACGCGCGGGGTGATAGCAGCCACGACCTCGGCGAGGTTCTGCGCAGTCTGGGTGGTTTGCACGACGAGGCCTACCTTGCCCTTGAGCGACAAGGCGGTGGCGTCGGCGGCACAGCTCACGACCTGTGCATCATTGCCGGCGTGGCCCAAGATGCCCTCAACCTCGGGATGGCCCGGCTCGCCTACGACTACCACGCGGTAGCCCTCGCGTACCAGGCGCTCGGCGGCCACATGGACCTTCTTCACGTAGGGACAGGTGGCGTCGACCACGGTAAGGCCGCGCTCGCGGGCAGCATCGATCACTTGCGGCACCACGCCGTGGGCGCGGATGATCACGGTACCGGTTGCGGCGCTATCCAGGTTCTCAGCCAGGCTAACGCCTGCCTCAGCGAGCTCGCGCACCACGATAGGGTTATGGATGAGCGGACCCAAGGTATGGACCTGATTGCACTCCCCTGCCTGCGGCGCAGCGGCCAGCGCCATATCGAGCGCACGCTGTACGCCGTAGCAAGTGCCGGCGTGGGCGGCGATCTCGATGGTAGGCGCGGTTGCGTGGTCGGACGCAGTCGCGGCGGTGTTCGTCACGTTCTCGATCATGGCTAGAACCTGCCCGGATGCTCGGCGCACAGCTCGTCACGCATGGCGTATACGCGGCTCATGGCCTCGGACTCAAACCAGGTCAGGCGCTCCGTACGCTTAAGCCCGGCCGGCGCGTCCGAAAGCGCGACGGCCTTGCCGGCACGAATCCAGCACTTCTTGGGACGCATGAGCTTTTTGCCCGCGGGCGTGATGTCGGACCAGCCGCAAATGGCGAGCGGGTTGACGGGCGCCTTGCCCATCTGAGCGATGAGCGCAAAACCGCCGTGGACCTCGGGCTTGATCTCGCGCGAGCGGATGCGCGTGCCCTCGGGGAAGATCAGGACGTCCTCGCCGCGCTGCAGCGCATGCTGGGCGGCGCGCAGGCACTTCATGTCGGCGGTGCCGCGCTCCACGGGAATGCCGCCAACGCGGCTAAAGGCCCAGCGCACAATCTTGCTCTTGGCAAATTCGGACTTAAAGATGGGACGAATGCGGCGGCCCCCAAAGAACAACGCCGTCTCCACGGCCAAGAGCTCGGCCATCGAGGTGTGGTTGCAGATGACCACGCTGCCGCGGCCTTCCTGACGCTCAAACAGCAGGTCAGCGTCCTCGACCTTCCAACGCCACATGAGCTTGGAGAAGGCCCAAAGGATGGCCATGACTACGACGACGGTGCCGTGGATGAGCGCTGGGAACTCGGCGTAGGGAGCGTTGTAATAATCCTCGGGCGTCTGCTTAAACAGGCGCATGGCCTACCTCCTTTGGTTGATGAGGTCCTCGATTATCGAGACGACCTCGTCGATGGTGTGGGCGGTGGAGTCGACGTGCACGGCGTCCTCGGCGGGCACGAGCGGCGCCACCTCGCGGCTGCTGTCGAGTTTATCGCGTTGCTTGAGGGCGTCGAGGGTCTCGTCGACCTCGGCCTCGAGCTGCTCGGTGGTGAGCGTCTGGGCGTCGTTCTGGTGGCGCTGCAGCACGCGGCGACGGGCGCGCTCGCGCGGGTCGGCAGTCAGGAAGACCTTGACCTGTGCGTTGGGGAACACGACGGTTCCGATGTCGCGACCCTCGGCGACGATATCGCGGTCCTCGGCGGCGCGGCGCTGGTGGATGAGCATGGCGGCGCGCACGCCCGGGTAGGCCGAGACCTTGGACACGTTGGCGTCGACCTGCGGGGTGCGAATGGCGGCCGATGCGTCCTTGCCGTCGATGGTCAGGCGCGTGTCCTCGCCGGTGCCGTTGGTAAAGCGGATCTCGATTTGCTCGGCGAGGGTGTCAATGGCCGCCTCGTCGTCCAGGTCGATGCCGCGGTCGAGCGCGGCGAAGGTGACGGCGCGATACATAGCGCCCGTGTCGAGCTTGTTAAAGCCCAGCTGGCGGGCGATCTCCTTGGCGATAGTGGACTTGCCGGAACCGGCGGGGCCGTCGATGGCAACGATCATGCAATGCTTCCTTTCGGTGGTTGACGTGTTGGTATGGGACGCAGGCGCTGCGGCTTGGCGGGTTGCCTAGCTCGTGTAGCGCTCGCGGTAGGTGTTGCGCTTGGGCGCGGAGCCGTGGCTGCCGTGGTGCCGCGTGCGACTCGCGGTGTTAGTCGCCGGCGCGGCGCCGCGCTTGGAGCTGGCCTGCTTGGGCGGGATTCCGCCGTCCTTGAGAATCTGCACCTCGCGGTCGGTTAGCTCGCGCCACGAGCCTTTGGCCACGTCCTTGAGCTCCAGGCCGGCAAAGTTGCAGCGGTGCAGGCGGATCACCGGATGGTGGATCTTGCTCAGCATGCGCTTGACCTGATTCTTGCGGCCCTCGCGGATGATGACCTCAACGGCGGTGGTTCCGGGCTTCACACCCTGCGGAGCCACGGCCTCGGCCTCGCGCGCGTTGATGACACGGCAGATTGCCGGCTGGCACAGGCCGTCGTCGAGCTCGATGCCGCGACGGAGTGGTTCCAAGTCGCGATCGGTCAGGTGGCCGTCCACGAGCGCCTGGTAGGTCTTGTAGACGTGTTTGCTGGGGTGCAGCAGGTCCTGCGACAGGTCGCCGTCGGTGGTAAAGAGCAAAAGGCCCGTGGTGTCGCGGTCTAGGCGACCCACCGGAAAGAGCCCCGGAAAGCGGTCGCGCGGGACCAGGTCGGCCACGCAAGGGCGCTCCTGCGGATCGCTCATGGTGGTGAGGTAGCCGGTCGGCTTGTAGAGCATCAGGTACACGGCGCCCTGGTTGAGCTTGACGGGTATGCCGTCGACCTCGATATGGTCGCGGTCCACATCGACCTTGGTGCCCAACTCGGTCGCGACCTGGCCGTTGACGGTCACGCGGCCGGCGGTCATCAGGTCCTCCGAGCCACGGCGGCTCGCCACGCCCGCGCGAGCCAAAAAGCGCTGCAGGCGCATGGTGTGCGGGTAGACGGGCTGGGCGTCGCCTGCGGGCGTTGTGGCGCCCGTGGCACTTGCGGTGCGCGTCTCCTCTGCTTCGTTAGTCCTCGTCATGCATGTCCTCCGAGGTAACACCTGCGGGCAGAAGCTCCTCGCCATCGGTGTCTTCAACATCGGTATCGAGCAGTTCGCGCTCTTCGTCCAGGTCCTCAGCCTGCTCCTCAAGCGTGGACTGAATGCTGCGACCGCTCAGGCGCTCGCGGATAAACTGGCGCGACTGTTCGTCGGGCGCAAACTGCTCCAGATCGGGCAGGTCGCGAGTGGAGCGCAGACCGAACTTTTCCAAGAAGGCGTTGGTCGTGCCGTAGATGATGGCCTGACCGCGTTCGGGGTCGCGACCGAGCTCGCGCACCAGACCCTTATCCACGAGCGACGCGATGACGCCGTCGGAGTTGACGCCGCGGATGCCCTTGACCACCTCGCGCGTGACGGGCTGGTGATAGGCGATGACGGCCAGGGTCTCGAGCGCCGCCTGCGACAGCTTTTGCGTGTCCCAGCTCAGCACATAGGCCTCGACCACATCGTGGTAGGCGGGATGCGTAAACAGGCGCCAGCCGCCGGCGACCTCGCGCAGCTGAAAGCCGCGGTTGGCTTCCTCGTACTCAACCTTGAGCTCGGCGAGCAGCGATGCGCATTCGCCAGGGGCGATATCTAGCGCACCTGCCAGCGCAGGCGCGCTCACCGGGTCGCTCGACACCAGCAGCAGCGCCTCGAGGGCGCCTTTGAGGCTGTTTACCTCCAGCGTGGAAAGGGTTGACATGGTTGCGGCTCCTATTCGGTGAGCTCGGGGCCCTCGCCGGGCACGTATGCCTCGGCGCCCTCGACGCGGTTGATTTGAATGGTTCCAAAGATCTCGTCCTGGCTCAGCGTGAGCGAGCCGCGCTTGGCGAGCTCGAGCATGGCCAGGAAGGTGACGACGAGCTGCTCGGTGGTGGCGTCGCCGTCCAACAGCTCGCGGAAGGTGCAAGTTTGGTGCGCCATGGTAAAGCGGTCGACCGAGGCTACGGTCAGATCGAGCGGCACGCGATGCGGCGCCACGTGCTCGGCCTCCAGCAGGAAGGTCTGGCGCTTGCCGTCCAGGTCGGCACAGATGACGGCGAGGCCGCGCAGGGTGATGCCGGCCAGGTAGTCGGGCATAAGGCCCAAAAACTCGGGGTCGGGGCCGGCCACACGCGGGTGCATGCGGCTTTCGGCCTGCATGCGGGCACCGAGGGCCGCAGCCGCACCCTTAAACTGCTTGTAGGCAATCAGACGCTGAATCAGGACCTCGCGCAGGGCGTCGCCGTCGAGCGCGCTGAGTTCCTCGAGGTCTTCGTCGAACTCGCCATCGTCGTCATCAATTTTACGCGGGGCCTCCTGCGGGACCAGAGAGGCGGCCTTGATGTCCAGAAGGGTTGCCGCGACCAGCAGAAAGTCGCTCGCCACGTCCAGGTCCAGCGCCTCGATGCGCTCAGCCTCGGCAAGGTACTGCTCGGCCACCTCGCTGATGGAGATAGCGCCGATATCTACTTTTTGGCGGGTTACCAGCTGCAGCAGCAGGTCGAACGGTCCGCTGTAGACCTGCGTCGACACGCGATACGACATCTTCGACCTCCTTTGACGGCGCCTTCGCGGCGCGGTTTGGGTGCATGTTGCGACCGATTTGCACGGTCGACCTGTAAGTTTACCTTAGATGCCGGCGATTGCGAAGTTGAGCAGCCACTCGGCCAGCGGATACACGGTAACGTCGAAATACCGGCCGATCACGTCGATGCCGGTCCACATGGGCAGCAGGTACAGCACCAGGATGAGGATGGGCATGGCGTATTGCTGCAGGCGGTAGTAGTTGGCGAGCGCCTTGCCTTTGAGGAACGGCACGATGATCGACGAGCCGTCGAGCGGCGGGATCGGGATGAGGTTAAAGAAGGAGAGCGACAGGTTGACCACGATAAAGGTGGCGCCGAAGTTCATGATGTGGGACGCCACGGTAAAGGACATGCTGGCGTAGAGGCTGCCGTAAGCCAGGTGCATGAGCGCTGCGGCAAGGCATGCCAGCGCGATGTTCGATGCGGGGCCGGCCGCGCTCACCAGGACCTCGTCGCGCTTGGGGTGCTTGAGGTTGTTGAGGTAGACGGGCACGGGCTTGGCAAAGGCGAACACCGGGCCGCCGGCAGCAAGCATCAGCAGCGGCAGGAGAATGGTGCCAAACGGGTCGATGTGGTTGAGCGGGTTGAGCGAAACGCGGCCGCGCGAGCGGGCCGTCTTGTCGCCGAGTGCCCAGGCCGCAGCGGCGTGCGCGCTCTCGTGGATGACGATGCCCACGATGACGGCGACGGCGCTGGCGAGCAGGTTCATGATGTAGCTGCTGGACATGGCGCTCCTCTAGCGGACGCGACGCGAGGCGCGCGTGAGCAGGTAGTCGATCACAAACAGGATCACGGCGACGATGGCGTAATCTAGGCGGAACACGCCGCCAAAAGGCGATGTGATGACGCCGTAGCCGGCGATGGCGCTCGGCAGCGCGCGCGAAAGCTCAACGACAAAGCCTACGATCTGCAGCTTGGCGGTCAGGCCGCTAAAGCACAGCAGCACGGTCATCGCGCTCATAAAGATGCCGCAGATGCGACAGGCGATGGCGATGATGCTCATCGCCACGGCAGCGGCCTTACGAGAGTTCACGCGCGGTCTCCTCTTCGATCTGGGTGGAAAGCTCCAGCCATTCGTCCTCGAGCTTGGGCAGCTCTTGCTTAAGGCCGTTATATTCCCCCAGCGCGGCGTTGAACTTGTCTTGATCGGCATAAAGCTCTTCGCTTGCCATCAATTCCATAAGCTCGTCATAGCGGGCGCGCTTTTTGTCGAGCTCCGTCTCGATCTTCTTGAGCTGGTTACGCACGCCCTTGAGCTTTTTGTTGAGCGCAGCGCGGGCTTGGGCCTCGGCGCGCTTTTGCTCCTTGGTCTTTTTGCCCTCGGCAGGCTTGGGGGCGGCGACGGGGGTGTCGGCCTGGGCGGCGCTGGCCTTGGTGGACTTGGTCGTGGCCGGCGCGCTCTCCGTGGACGCCTCGGCGGCGGCGCGGGCTGCGAGGTCCTCGCGCTTGTAGAGGTAGTAGTCGTAGTCGCCGTCGTAGACCGTGACTTGGCCGTCGCGGATGTCGATGACGCGGTTGGCCACGGCGCGTACCAGGTGCTCGTCGTGGCTGATCAGCACGATGGTACCGGGGAAGTTTTGCAGGGCGTTCTCGAGCATGTCCACCGAGTCGATGTCCAGGTGGTTGGTGGGCTCGTCCAGGCACAGGAGCGCCTCGGGGGCCACGAGCATCTTTGCCAGGGCTAGACGCGCCTTTTCACCGCCGGAGAGGACGCGTACCTGCTTTTCGATTGCGTCGTTGTCGCTAAACAGGAAGGCACCCAGCAGGCTGCGCTGCTGCGGCACGGTCCACTTGGGCGTGACGGTGTCGATCTCTTGCAGGACGGTGTTGGACTCGGTCATGCCCTCGAGCGCGTGCTGGGCATAGTAGGCGACGCCGACGTTGGTGCCCAGATCGCGGGTGCCGGTGGTGGGCGGCTCCAGGCCGGCGAGGATCTTCATGAGCGTGGACTTGCCGGCGCCGTTGGGGCCGACGAGCGCCACGTGCTCGCCGCGGTAGAGCTTGAGGTCGATATCGCTGTAGATGTGCTTGTCGCCGTAGGACTTGGACACGCCCTCAAGGCCGACGACCATGTCGCCGGAGCGCGGCGGGTCGGGGAACTTAAAGTCGATGTGCTTGTGGCCCTCGGGCAGGATGACGAGCTCCTTTTTGATCTGCTCGATCTTGCGGATGCGCTCCTGCGCCTGGGCGGCCTTGGTGGGCTTATAGCGGAACTTGTCTACGAAGACCTGCATGTGGGCGATGTCGCGCTCCTGGGCGGCACGCTTTGCGCGCATCTGCTCCAGGTTGTCCTCGCGCTGCTTGAGGTAGCTGCTGTAGTTGCCGGTGTAGGTGGTTACGCGGCGGTTCTCGAGCGCGGCGACGTGGTCGACGCAGGCGTCCATAAACGCGCGGTCGTGGCTGACGATGAGCACAGCGCCGTCATAGTTGGCGATAAAGCCGCGCAGCCACTGGACGCTCTCGAGGTCCAGGTGGTTGGTGGGCTCGTCCAGAAGCAGCAGGTCGGGGTGACGCAGGAAGAGCTTGGCAAGCGCGATGCGCATCTGCCAGCCGCCCGAGAACTCGGAGCACGGGCGCTCAAAGTCGGTGACCTTAAAGCCCAGGCCGGACAGGATCTTGCGGGCGTTGCTCTCGAGTTCGTAGCCGCCCAGGTGCTCAAAGCGGTCCTGGACCTGGCCGTACTCGTTAAGGAGCGCGTCGACGTCCTTGCCCTGCTCGGAGAGCTCGGTGATTTGGGCCTGCAGTTCGTTGGCGCGCTCGCCCATGCGGCGGATTTCCTTGGCGGCGGCCATGACCTCGGCAAGGATGGTGGTGTCCTTGTGCTCTAGGTTGGTTTCCTGCTCTAGGTAGCCCACCTGGCAGTCTTTGGCATACTGGACCTGGCCGGCGTCGGGGCTGTCGATGCCCATGATGATTTTGAGCATGGTGGTTTTGCCGGCGCCGTTGGGCCCAACGAGCGCAAAGCGCTCGCCGGGGTTGATCTGGAAGGACGCGCCGCTAAAGAGGACGCGCGCGCCGAAGCTTTTTTCGATCTTGTCGACCAGGAGGATCATGGTGCCGCCTTTGACCTTGTGTGCCTATATGAAAAAAGGCCCCAACTTGCGTTGGAGCCTCATTCAATGCTCGGGTGGAGACGAGGGGGATCGAACCCCTGACCTCTTGACTGCCAGTCAAGCGCTCTCCCAGCTGAGCTACGCCCCCGTGCGAAGAAGTACTATACGGGAACTCGGACCACGATGCAAGGACATTTTTGGAAAAATTTTCGCGAGTGTCGGCGCGCACGGGATCGCGCCAGCCCGCGGGGCGCCTGGCCCCCGCACAGCCCGTACGCCGGCCGACTTGGCGCGTGGAACACGACGCGCCCCGTTCAACAGGGTTTTCCGTGCGCCGCCAGTCCCATTATCGGGTCCGATTGCGAAGCGCCCCTCCCCAGCGCCTCAGAACCATGCCGGTTTACTACGATAAATCAGGAATGTCCAACCACGCACGCCTTTTCGTGCAACCGGAGGGCTACCTACCTGCGGTTTTGCAAACGGAGAACACACGGTGCTCGGGGGTCGCCGATTCGTCGTAGTAAACCGGCATGGTTTTGAAATGGCATCAGGTTGATTTCACGCAAAAGTGTGTTGGAGCCCTGAATTAAAGGCCTTAAATTTTTTAGATCGCGTCTTTTCTGCGACGCGCCTAGAATTGCTGTTGATTAGCATCGGGCTTGATCTTGCGTTGTGCGACTTGCTCGTGCATGGTAGTATTTCACGTCGTGAAGCGAAGAAATTAGGTCTGAGTTGCCTTTGTTAGAATTGCATTCACTGTTCATAAGGGCTCTTGGCGCAACGGTTAGCGCAGGGGACTCATAATCCCTGGGTTCTGGGTTCGAATCCCGGAGGGCCCACCAGAGAGTTTTAAGGCCGGGCGTTACGCCTGGCCTCTTTGTTATTGGTGCTGCGGACTAGCTTTGCCATCCACAGACGTAAAGTTATTAACATTCATATTCATGATTAACAATGGATATGTAGCCAAGATGCTGCCCAGCCAACAGATGTGTAAATCGATTAATATGAAAATAGGCCCCAACTTGCGTTGGAGCCTCATTCAATGCTCGGGTGGAGACGAGGGGGATCGAACCCCTGACCTCTTGACTGCCAGTCAAGCGCTCTCCCAGCTGAGCTACGCCCCCGTGCGAAGAAGTACTATACGGGAACTTCGACGGCGATGCAAGGACAATTTTGAACAATTTTGCGGCGCGTGGAACGGGTGTGGGGCCGAAAGGACCCACGATGCCCGATCCATCCTGTCGTTTCAAAAACAGACCGGTTTACTACGCTAATTCCCGGATTTCCGACCTCTCGCTTACTTTCGCATAACGGGCAGGTGATCTACCTGCGGTTTTACGAGCGGCGAATTCGGTGTGCTCAGCCACCCTCAATCCAACGTAGTAAACCGGCATGGTTTTAAAGTGGCACTTAATTACTAACAGAATATAAAGTATTAAAATTGCTCACATTGAAATTATTACTTACCAATACCAAGCCAATTGCACAGAACGTTGGCTCGCAATCTGGTCTCAGCGCATCTCATCGCCTCGGTTTTTGGTTTGTAGCGCAACTCCAATCGCTCACACACACTGTGAATGATGGCATCAAGCTGATCGTGATCATTGAGCATGTCATGGGTTACAAGAAATACGTCGTATCCCATGCTTTGTAATGCTGTCATTCGTGCGGCATCGTGGTCCAGCACGGCGCCTGAACCATGGATAACCTCTCCCTGAAGTTCGATAATCACAGCTTTCATTATTATTGGGTTTACGATGACGATATCGCCGTAACAGATTTTCTGACCTGCGATTTTTCGAGCTGAATTCGACAGCGGTGTTAAGTCGTTGACGTATATGTTTTTAAACTCCGCTCCGCCAGTACGCCTCGGAAGACTTAGCAACATGATTCCAGCAACTTCTAGCGGGGATGCCGCAATACCCATTACCTGCCGTGCGGCTTCGTAGAATTGTTTTCCCCACATCTCGCCCTTAACCTTCGCTGCAAATTTGTGCAGTTCTTCTATTTCAATAAGAGGCTTTCTCATCCAGAGCGATGTGCCTTTTCCGTTTGCTTTATTTCCGGATCCGTCATTCTGCTGCCCACTTTGATCATTCTCGCTGTCCTTCTGGCTCGCCCGAGCATAGACTCGCTTCCATGGGGCCTCGTCTTGGGTTTCATCTAGTTCAAAAAGACTTTCTGTGGTGTACTGCTCTTCTTCTGATTTTGCTTGCTCAAGTGCCATGTCGACCGCGGGCGATGGTTTAAAAACCGAAAACCATCCGCAGAGCTCGTACATGGCCAGAACCAGGTCGCATGAAGAAACGCTTCGAGTCATGGTGAATAGCGTATGAAGAGGGTCTGTGACGCTAAAGCCCATGCCCGTGTCGATCGAGACCTTCTCCGTATAGGCGCTGTTCCATCGGATGGTCCGTCTTGTCTCGGAATGTAGGTTGCTTCGAGTTGATGCTGCTGTGATGACTGGGGTCTTGAGGACGTCGGTTACGAAAGGGGCTTGGGATAGAGCTCGCCAGCCTTCTTCGGAGTTGGGTAGGCGCGGGTAGAGGTCGCGCACCTGCGGTGGGCAGCGCCAATAGCGGAATGCGGTGTTTGCGCAGACGATTTCGTCCATTTGCGCCTCCCCTGGTATCGGCCGTAGACCGTGCGGTTGTGGTCGTGGACGATTATCTACCGGGGCATCATGCGGGTAAGTACCGGAAGCTGACCAAACGCTGACCAAAAGCTTGACGCAATCCGTTGAAAAGCCGCCATAGGCATGAACGCGCTGGTACAAGCTGTGAGCCAGCGGTCTCTGTCTCCACAATTGCACATAGATTACGCAGGGAATTCAATGAATGAACGCAGACGCATTTTGCAAAACGCGCAATGACGACACCTAAGGTGAACTGCGTAACATATAACGCCTTAGGTAACTTCGCTTCAATTTTGGTGTCAAAAAGAAAAAGGTCAGAGGCTTAACACCTCTGACCTGTGCTTTAGATGGTGGGCGATACAAGATTCGAACTTGTGACCCCATCCGTGTGAAGGATATGCTCTACCCCTGAGCCAATCGCCCGTCGCCTTTCGGCAAAAGAGATACTAACATAGCCGCGCGCGGTTTACCAAGAACTTTTTGCCCTCGATTTTAAATTCGTGGGTGCTAGCCAAGCCAAAACAACCAAGGCAATCGGCAAAACCGCAGTTAAGCCACCCTTTATCGCTTAATCCACGAGGTCTCGGGACGGCAGATAAGTCGAGCATTGTTATAGGCCATGTCGAGCGTGAGGCAGGTGCGCGCGGCGTAGAAGCCGTCCTCGCGCTGGATGGTCAGCGCCAGTTCGGGCTTGTCGCCGGTTAGGCACAGCGGCAGCAGCAGTTGGATCCGACCGCCGTAGAACTGCGGCACGGCGAGCGTGTAATTGGCGGCGGCGCGGCGGGCGGCCTCGACGACGGCTCCCTCAAAGGCGCGGCGCAGCAGCAGCGAGTTGCCCTCCCCCATCAGGCTGGCGGGAATACGCGGGAGGTTCTCCTCGTCGCCCAGAATGTGGTCGATGTTGGAACGGATGGGCAGGCGGTAGTCAAAGACCAGCTCGGAGGGGTCCTCGGCAAAGCGCACGCGGCACGGCAGGTATTCAAACGAGACCAGCATGGGATCGCTTTCCTTAAAGAAACCCTTCAAAAACCAGCGCTGGCGCGCATCGGGCTTGGTGTTGGGCTCAAACAGACCGTAGATGGTCTCGTAACGGCGCGTGTACAGGCCTGTGTTGAATAGGCAGCGATCGTCGTCGAACACCAACGGCAGGTTGGACGGCGCGGTCTGGTCCACGTCGCGCTCGGTCAGGAACACCGCGCGACTAAACGAGAACAACAGGTAGTTTTTGAGGATGCGGTTACTGGGACCCCAGTCCTCGGGATCGGTGAGGTCGACTAGGCGGTCGTAGCAGGGCTCGGGGCAAAACGCAAAGTCGTATACATTGCTGCACAGGTGTTGGGGATCTCCATGTGGCGTCCAATCAATTTCATTGCTGTTGTGCGGATGCTTAGATTCTATACGCGCGACGGGTCGCCGGCACGCACAACGCAATTGCGCCTTAGCTCTTTGACGAGCTTGTCGCGGGAGCGGCTTCTGGAAACGAGACCCTGGATCCAAGCGTAGTACTGGTTTCGTTAGAGCGATACCCGTTATCAGGCGCGTTCGACCGCCACCTTTGCTCCTGGCTCTCCGGCAGAGTAGATATCTCTTGGTATTAGAGGCGCCTCCAATCAATGCGACTGAAGGCGCCTTCTCCGCGAGCATTGTTTTGATTGCGTTGGTCGTGCTCTGCGACCAAGATCTTCCCGGTAGGCTTTCTTTTGATTCCGTTGGTCGCGCCTTACGACCAAAATCAAAGTCAAGCATACAAATGAATGGGAAGAGCTGCAAGGCATACCCAGAAGTCACACGGTCGCGCTCGTCAGCCCTCGGGCTATGCCAGGAAGCGGGATAGTGCCAATATCCGTCGTTGTCAAAAATGGCGAGGTACGTACCTCGCCGATCTGGCACCTCCAAGACGACTGTCTCTTCGGTGAATGAATTTTCTCACATTTCAGGGGCATTTAGAGCCGCATTGATAAGGTCGGCGGAGTTGTCGAAACGGCCTGGTTCTTCACTGGCAAAGAACGCATCCCCTTCGCGGATGGCCTGTAGGCTTTCGGCGTTAGGCTCTTTGGGCGGATAGGGCTGTATGGTTGCATCCGTAAACTCATCGTTTCGTTTATGTTGAGACATAAAGGCGTACCTCTTCCCGTTCGATGTTTTTGCGGAAAGCCGGGCGCATGTGCTCTGGAGGGTTGGTGACGATATCAACCTATCGTCTAAGTTCCTTCTCGAGCTCATGGGAGAGTTCGTACAGCGTGCCGAACGTCATGGTGTTGCCGCAGACTAGGCGCAAGTCAATATCGCTATCAGGCGTTTGCTCGCCTCGGGCAAAGAAGCCAAATAAATATGCTTTGCTGACGTCGTATTGAGCAAGCACGCGGGAGGCGGCGGTGGATATGTCGGTAGGCGAAATCATGGGTTATTTGCTGTTCAACAGTAGAACGTCAGGGGCCAGCGCCGAAACCGCCGATCCGGCTTTTTGCCGTTCTGCTAGCTCGAAGATAAACGGAGCGTTTGATCTAACGAACTCGGTCAAAAAATCCAGATCGTCAGTAGAAAAACATTCGACATTGAACCAATTAACCGCAGGCAAGAAGCATTCCGCATGGTCAAAGCCAAGGTCAACCGGACGCTCGACGGCTACGCGAACGGTCCCGTCATCCCTAGCATAAGCAGAGTTCATTAATCCGCCCCGCTGTCCAAGATAAACTCTCCCGTCTCCAGGTCTACGAAGTCCGCGAGCTTTATCTTTCCGGAGAAGCCGCTCCCCTTGTACTTTCCCGCATAGGTCTCAGAGTCGAACTTGAACGAAATGTTATACAGCTTGCCGCTCTTTGTCCTCCTGACTAGCCCGTTTTCCAGCATGTAGCTCAGTACCCTCTTATGGCTTTCTCTATCGTTACCGTTTAGGTAAAAGCAGCAGACACCTTGTTTCGAGCCCGCCGCGATGAGCGTTTCGGGATTCGAGTATTTGGCCTCTACGACGACGCCATCAAGAACTGCGGTTCCGACAATGTCGTCCATGAGGGCGGTTTTGAATGGAGAGAAGAAGAACATCCATTTGCCGCATTGGACGGGATCTATGTCGTGGATTCGTTCCTTATTGATAAACCAGATCCACGAGAACGATTTGACCCTGGCAATCGAGCCGGATTCGTTAAGAAGCGTTTCTTCGACGGACGGCGTTAATTCCTTGTTGTTGCCTGTGTTATTTGAGTTTGCCATATCATTTATCCTAACATTCGCCGTTAATAAAGCTCCTCGCCAGCAGTTTCGAGCGCTTGTATCGCTGCGCGTTTTAGCTCATTGAGACTTTCGTAGCCGCTTCCCGACAGCGGGATTATTCGTATGTTGAATGAGTCACCGTACTTGTAGTCGGCATACACATCGCAATTTCCCCTACCGAGAAACTGTATGGCCGCCCGATCAATTGCCTTTGTTCTTTGGCCTACGTAGTACAGATCCTTGGTTGCATTATGGACAATGAAGATGCCAGTAATTTCGCCTTGCTGTGTCAGGGCCTTTCGCTGAGCCATAAACTCTTCGGCGCTTGCGACGATTTGTGGATCATCTTCTAGGAGGGATTGGCGTAGTTTAAGAAGTGCTTCTTGCTGCTTCGAAGCGATCAAGATAATTAGGAGACCGTCCAAAAACAAGAATAAGCCGAAAAATATCAAGGGGAAAGACGGCACTCGATTTACGCCAACGCTGAGCAGCCAAGCTATAAATGGGCTGCCAAGGGTAAAAATAAGCCCGCTAACGCAAATGACCTTTCCTGCCTGAATTTGCCTTCTTGGAGGGGCCAAAGCGACGGTTTTAATTTGATAGTAGTTTCCCATGGTTGGTCTCCAGTGATGTAGGCAATTGGGTCCAAATGAAGCTTTATAAACGGCAGCATTTGGATTGCAATTATCTTATCGCTCTGGCGGATGGGGTGTAGGGCTCAACATCGGTAACAGATCGAGAGGCAGTCGAGCTAAACAAAATAGTGCCGTCGCAGCGATAGCTGATACGGCACCAATCTCTAAGAAGATGATTTAGTAGAAGGCTATAGACTTCTGCAATAGCTGCATTTACCACCCCCTGGTCTCGCTTAAACGGGGCCCTAGCAGCGATATGCGGCAGCCAAGAGCGCTGTCCCCAGAAGGAAAAGCGCCACAGAGGCGACGACCCAGTTGCTGTCGCCGGTCTTGGGGAGTGCCGCAGTTGCCGCGGTGGCAGCTTTGGGCTTGGGGACTTTGGCGACCGTGGTCTTGGTTACTGTCGTTGTTATCTTGGTTGTCGCGGCCGCTGGTTTCAGCGCCGGATTTGCCGTGGGTCCTGTGGTGGGCTCTCCGGCAGCGGGGTTAGCATCGGCGGGAGACTTGTCCGCGCTATCGCTCGGTACCTCGTTCCTGTCGGTCTCCCCCGCCGGGGGCGTGGTGACATCGGGCTCAACCACCACATGCTGTGCCACGGCCCCTACGGCATCCACCACGCCACTAGCACCAAAGGCCCCACCAGCAGGCGTCACAAAGCGCGCGGACACAAGCGACCCGCCCGTACACGCAACGCCGCCATCGGCACTGACCGCATCAAGCCACGAGGCATCGACGGAAAGCCGACAGCCGGCCGTACCAACGCCAAGGCCCGCATCCTGCAGATACACGCCGTAGGCGCGCACGCCCGCTCCGGTCCCGGCGCCCGCGGCAACGACGCGCCCGCCGCCGCGCACGGCTATGTCGCCTGCGATCACGCCGGCGACCGCCTCGTCCGTAATATCGGCCCCGTCCGCCCGGGCATCGACAGTGCAGCCGTCCACCACGAGTGCCTGCGATACGTGGATCCCGCACTGCGAGCCCGTCGCCATCAGGGTCCCTGAGCCGCGAAGCGTCAGGTTGCCCCACACCTCCATGCCGCACAGCGTGATGTCTGCATCGGGCGCATGCGACTCCGTCACGGAGTTTTGCCCGGCAAGCGTCAGCACCAGGTCGCCCTCGGCGCCGATGGCCTCGCCCGCGTAGCCGTTAAGCTCCAGGTGGTCGGCATCGGTCCAGGCCCAGCCTGGGCCTGACACGCCCGGCTCGTAGTACGTCGCGCCCGCGATGATGAGGCTCTCCGCGCCCGCGGCATAAGAAGGCCCGCCCAGCAAAACGCATAGGCAGGCCATGGCAGCGATCGCAATGTGATGACGGCTGGCGTGGGACTCGGCAGCAAACATACCCGCTCCGATCTTCGAAGGAGCCAATAGAATGTGCACCAGAAAATGCGCTGGTAGCAGCAAGTATTAGTCTAGCGAGATCAATGCGGGGGCAAAGAAAAATCGCGTGGGCAATGTTCACAATTAGGTGTAAATCGTTTTGCCAATCGGTGAAAGGAAGAATCACGCCCTCCTGGCATTTCGCCTCCAACGCGCGAGGAACCTACCGGCTTCTTCAGCAGAGACCTCGTTCCTAGCATCATCTTCATTCGCAACACAGAAAGCTGCCGCAACCAGCTGGCAGTCTTCCGGCAACTCGAAAAAGCTGCCGTCTGCGCGCGCCGCAGTAAGAAGACCGTCGATCTTTGCGAGCTCGACCACCTCTGCGACACCAGTCTTATCGAATAAGAAGCTCGTTACTTCGCCGCTGTCCAGCGATGTGTAGCGACCCGTCCCGAACGAAAGAAAAGACGCGCACCCCGCCCCGTCAGCATTGGCAACCCTTTCGCATAAGCCATAAATTCATTGGGTTTACGCTTCTTGAGCAAGATCAGCGCATAATGATACTCATCGTCTAGGAACAGGTTTCTCGCGGCGGCGTCCTCGCCTACCTTGGCGCAAACGGCATCAGAAAGCTCGAAAATACTGCCTTCGGGCAAAAGCGTCTTGCAATCGCTATTTTCCGTGGCATTCATGCTGTCCAGCTGATATATCAAGAAAGGCACGAGCGGATAGATTACTCTCCCCTCGCTCTCGTCCACCGACGCTCGCAGAATCTCGCCAGACTTAGCAGGCCCCAACCGTTTGAACAGCAACTCGATGAGTCTGATGAGTTCCAGGTCGGCGCTAGTCGAGGCCAAAGGGGCGTAGCTCTTTTCCTCGCTCAGACCCAAGGCCAAAAGGCACGCCCTAGTGACGACCTCGGCACGGTCTTCCTCCAATGTCGATACACGGGCCCTCATAGCCGATACAAAGTCGATCATGCTTCCCGCTTCGGCGTGCCTTTGCAGGTCTTCGAGCAATACTCCGCCCTCGCTCACATTTAACGCATCCTGCACCTCATGAATATCGATTCCGTCCGGCATGTTCGAATGGAAGTATTGATCGAAGGAATCGGCCCGCCAGATAGCGTTCAAGCTCTCCCTCGAGTAAGAGACGCAATGACTCATGCCAGTTTTATTTGCCACCCGCGGGAAAAGCCTGCAGACGGCCTCGACCGCCCACTTGGCTTCAGATCTCGGGACTATCCTAGAAATCAGCTCCTCCAAATTGGCGAGGTTGTCTTTTGGATCCATGTTATTCATATATAATGACGATCCGATTGTGCCGCAAAGGAGGTCCTTGTGCACGCGAATCCAATCAACGAGTTTTGGCACCTTGAGTTCCAGTACCGCCAAGGCGACGACGTCCTCGAAGCAGCAGAATCGCGGCAGGATGCTCAACTTCGCCTTTAACGCGTTCGTGAACCGTCGAACCTCCCTTATGGTGAAGAACCGATTGTTCAGAAACGTCAGGCGGACGCCGTTCCACCTCTTGTCGTCGAGGTCCTCCAGCCTGTATGCAAACGACTTGAAAATCGCATTGATGTCCTTGAGAAGCACCCGCTCCAAATCGCCCGATGAAATGGACGGCAGGTGCACAGGGACTTGGACCACCTTCTCCAGATATTCGGCGCCATCGCAATTCTGGACTTCACTCAAAGCCCGCGTAACCACCTCCTCATCGAATGAAAGAAGGTAGTTTATCTTCGGAAGCTTCGCCAGGGAGGCGACGAGCTGAAACACCATACGCACCTGATCGTTCGGCAGCCGATCAATGTCGTCGATGATCACTACGACCCGCCCATCGAACTTGAGGAGCTCCTCCTCAAGTCTCTGTTTCTTCGAAGAGACGCCTCCCGCCCTTTCTGCGGATTTCCTCAACCTGCTCGCCAAACGTTTGCCGAAGGCAGGCACAGCAACGCCTGCAAGCGGCGCGCCCGCCAAACTGGCAGCGGCACCGGCGGTAATCAACAAGGCTTCAGAATATGCCGCGAAAGCATTGAGCACCTCGGGGCGCTTACCGCACAGCTTGCCGAATAACTTGCCGAATAGCGTGCGCCGCCCATGTACATCTTTATCAAGCGCACTCCCGACTTCCTTAAGAAACTGAGCGAGCAGCTGCTCGGACGTGAGGTAATTCCAGGGCTCAAAACGGACGACAGAGACGCCCGCCTTGCCGTCATCGTCTTTTCGGGAGAGCGCATTTTCAACGAGGTTTATAACCGAAGTCTTGCCTGATTCCCAAGGCCCATACAAACCAATGACAAGGGACTCGGGACCAGCTGCGGATTTCAGAATATCTGCCAGCCTCTCAGCGAAAGGGGTCCTTCCGATAAGATCTTGCTCCCCCGCCTTGATTGGTGTATCCGTGGCAAGAGATAGGTTGGATTTATCCAAGGCCACTACCTCCCTTATGTAAAATTGGATTGGAGAAATTGTAGAGGGAACACCTCTCGCGACCACCTCACTTACCATCGCCGCGAGGCGCGGTCTTTGCAAGGGGGCGCTAGGATACCGCCGAATCTACTGCAAGCACAAACACAGCAACCTCGTCACCGGCGAGAAGCGGGCGCTCACCATCATGAGCAAGTCGCTATTTCTAAGCTCCTTCATGCCCGCACTCTTCATCTATCTCATTCCAAGCTCGCCACAGCCTGTAAAAAGTTTTCCTTTGCTAATTCCATGTTGGGTATTGGGATTCCGTGGTAATTATTTGCGGAAAGTGCAGTTTTCGGGGCTCCAAAAACCTTGCGACATCAGTCTATTTCAGGTCGCTCTTTTTGAATGAAGTGGATAGCATCATGAGCAGAACGTCGTTCACTAACCTGCCTCGGAAATTGCAAAGCGCGGTAAATGCGGTTTTGCTAAGGAGCCTCATCTCCTCATCGTCGATTCGGCCCTTTTCCGGCGGACAGTGGACGATAAGGCCGCATCGAGAACTCTTCCCGTTGATAATCTGCCTAAAGCCATCTTTGTCTAAATATCCGTAGACCACTATCAGCAGGAGCGCATCCTTTACCTTAGATATATGTTTGTCCGAAACGCGCTGTATGTTCTTCCTCTTGATCAGTCCAGAGTCGGAAAGGTCCTCTTCAAGGTCGCAGTAGTCCTCGTCACTCGCAACAATCATTATCTTCTTGCCGTACAGCGCAAGGCCGAAGCGCCACGCGGCTTTACCGAGACGCGAGAAGGCTCCGATAGCGAATGCGGAGAGCGACAGGAATCCGAAGAATTCGAGGAAGATAGATATGGTTTCTTTGACAGAAAGGATGCCAGAGATTACGTTGCTGATATCCATCGATGACCACCTACTCAACATTGATGAAGAATGGTTTGCTCCAACGGACGCAATATCCCCTTCGAATTACAAAACATTGAACATAGTGTTTTCCTGTATACGCTGTCTCCTCGCGACGGGAGGTCTTTTCTATGTTTGGGATCTCGAAACCGCCCCTGCAGCAAACCCTCATAGCTTCATCGCCGGTATTCGTGACCTGCCACATTACCTTGCCATCTTTTAGCGGCCCACAGTTCACTCTATACACGATAGTGGAGCCCTTCGGTATGGCCGCGCCGTCGTTTTCGAGTGCTCGTATTTCTCCTGAAGGCAATTTGACCGTTGCCGTAATTGTTGCATTTGGCTTACGAGCCTGCATGGGGAAGCCTAACGGCTGCCTGTGCTGAACAGACAATGCGCGCTGTTGGCTTATTGACTTATCTGATACCGTGGTTCCGTACGTAGAGCCTCCCGAAGGGAAGTTGTTTCCAAATATTTGCTTCCAAACGCTGTTGCCGGTTCCCTCGTCCGCAAGAAGCGAGAGGTGCTCGTTGAGTTTGTCCACGAACTGGGCGAAATCGTTATAGCAGTACTTTCCGGCAAGGTTGTTTCCCTCTATGGCTGGATCCTCAATGAAGGGCACCTGGTACGAGTCGAGTTCATCGGCGTATGCAACTGCAAGGTTTGCCATTACCTGCATGACGCAATCCTCGATCGACAACCCTGCTTCAGGGAGGTTGTCGGCGATCATCTTCTCAAGAGTGATGCCCTTTGGGAACTTCACCAAACTTGGGCAGTTCTCCCTTCTCCACCACTTCATTATCTTCACTAGAGGTTTGTAATCCCCGTTGAACTCTTTGTTAATCTCAGTCGACCAAGTGAGATGCTCTTTGGGATTCGTCTGCCTCCATTCGCCATCGGCTTTGGAACCGATGTAGAGAAGACCGTTTTCATCTTTGACCAAGGGGACGACATCAAGATGGAAGTTCGCCATGTCAATGCCGATGGAATGCGTTTGCATTTTGACGCTCTTGTAGCACTCGCGCTCACGTATCGCATCCTCGAGCTCGAGCAAAACGCAAAACGGGGATTCGTTGATGGAGTGGTTTGTCTCAACGATGATGTCAATATCGCAGCTGTCAGAATCTTTCTTCGGTCGTATGAAGGTCTGCTTGGCGTATGAACCAGAGAGATATGTGTCCTTGCATACAGCCCCATAGGTCTCACTTGCCTTGAGATGGTCCCTGAGATTACGGTGAAGTCGACTCGCTTCATCAATGGTGCTCTTGCTGGGATTGATATCCTTCAAGAATGATTCAAAGTCTGCGCTATTGGCCATATAACCGCCTTTTCAAACAGATGTTCTAGTGTCTGACATTATAGCAACCCTACCTCAAAAAATGCGGGTTTTAGAGTCATTGCTAGGCACAAGATGGACCTACGAGCGAAACATAGAAGAAGCGGCGCTGCTAATGGTAGCGCCGCATGCATTATCAAAGAAGAATCGTTATCGATCGTCTCGGGGACTCTTCGTTCAAAACCAGAGCGTGTCGATTACCATTCATCGAAGTCCATCCACTCCACAGGCAGCATCAGACCGTATAATCGACGGGCGTTTTGAATCGAATCCTGCACAAATGACCGTCACTCTTCCGCACCCAACTGCGTCCGTAGCGATCGGTGAAAGCCACCTCGCAGCCGAAGGTCTTATGCATCGAGCAATCGAGATACCCGATGCGCCTCACGGTTTTACCCGGAGCAACGGACGAGAGTAGAACTCTGCAGCCACACCCCTCGACGTCCCTCCCGTCTTGAGGCCCGGCACCTTGGACGAGCGCGGCAGTGAGGATAACTTGGTAAACGACGTCGTTGCTATTGTTCATCACTTCTAGTCCGAACTGCGGCCCGAAATCAACCCTGCACCTGCCAACCGTGGCCGTCTCCCCCTCGGGCATCCTGACCACACGGGCACAGATGGCCGACGCCTGGCTCCGCGCGGCTGCCCGGCGGCCCCGTACCAGCGAGACAATCCACTGGAGGAGTGTGAGCGCCAAAGATAGGAAAGCAACAACCGTGCCGAAATCGATTTGACCATTGAAGCTAATTATAACGCCATCCGGGTTCATTTGGTTAACCCATCCGCCAGTGCCGCCGCCTCAAGGAGAGGCTTCAAGTCGTCGGGCTCCACTTGGCGAACGGCTCGCTTCTCCCGTCGCACATCCCGCATTCTGGCCGTAGGCCTCTCGTGAATCCATGGGTAAAAGAGCACGCGGTAGCGCTCGTAAAACCCTTCTCCAGGCATATCATCATCGGAGCGCACGATATCACAGTCTCCTTCCTCTACAGATTCCGCCTTATGGAGACCCTACACCAACAATCGCGACACTACCTTCGCCATCGGCTCGCCGGCGTCCAAGCGCCACATCCAATCAATCTCGCCCCGCCGCGAAAAGCAGGAAGCCGACCCGAAGGACGGCTCCCCAGTGTCCCGTGCGGCGGAGGATGACCGCACGGCTATGTTCCTAGACGTGTCGCCATGCCGAGGGCCGCCCCGGAGGACGGCCCTCGGCATGGCGTTCGGGCTACAGCCCGATGAGCCCCCTGAGTCCAGGGTGGGAGAGCGCCATCATCGCAGCCATGATGGCCACGAGGACGACGTCTGCGGCGATCAGACAGTTCCTCGGCCATTTTCCCAGCTCGACATTCCGATGGTTGAAGGACATCTTCCAGATGAAGACCAGCAGGATGCAGACCGTGTTGATGAGCACGAAGCCCACGAGCGCGGCGAGGAGCACGATGGCGCGTATGCCGCCGTCGATGCCGAGCGCGCCCATCGCGGAGGTCGAGAACCCGACGCCGCCGTTGAAGGCGAGCACGACCGCCGCGAACACGCCGAGGATCGCGATGTACTCCATCCTCGTCTTGTCGAGGCGCTCGTCGAACTCCCTTTCCAGCTCTGCGCGTTTCTGGTCCGCCTCGTCCCTTTCCGCTTTCACTTCGGCGATTGCCGCTTTGAATGTGCGCATGGCCTGCTGCTGTTCGATGTCGTGGCTCAGCCTCGTCTTTTCCAGGTCGATGTGGTCGGCGAGTTTGAGGACACTTTTCGCCTGGTCACAAAATCCATGTTTCGTCAGGTTGTCATGGATGATGCGAATGTTCTCGGCGAGGCAGTTGACCGAATAGGGGACCCCTTCGTCCAAGTCCCCAGGGGACTGCCCGAGTGCATTGAATACCAGGTCGCAGATGTCGGCATATCTATGGCGATAGGGCTCGCTCCCCCCCATATAGCTTTACGAAGAAGTTCGAGGCTCGGCGGATGTCATCCTGGGAGAGCACCGCAGCATCATCCGTGCTGGCGAGGGATTCGAGCATGTCGCGGAGAGCCTTGCGTTTCTCTGCGTCGTCGCTGCCTGCGTTTATTGGGGGAACTTTCAGGGGTGGCTTCGAAAGAGTCCCAATCTTGCTGGTGAGCAGAGAGAGGGCCCTTTCGAAGTTTTCGGCCGCCTTTGCGTAGTCTTGCTCGGTCACTCAGAGACCTCGCTAGCGCACTGCATGATCAATTCATTTGGGATGATTCCCTTGTGTAGGCGCTTCTGGTTGTAGATGACGTCCCACGGAGACCCCTCGGCGTGTGAGATCCTGACGAGCTCCCATGGGGATTTCTCGGCGAGCATGTCCACCCCCGCATCCAGAAACGGGCGGATGGAATCATTTATCTCGGTGTCGAACTCGCGTTTTATCGGGAAGCCGCCGCAGTCAGAGAACTTAACGTAGACATCTCTGATGACCGGGCCGTAGGGCCATGCCTCAAACTGGTCGGCGAATAGCAGCTCGCCGGTCTCGCTCGCGTGTATGACTTGCAGGAAGTAAAGAATCTTCTGGAGCTGAAGATTGCTGATTGGCGTGTCGTGGCGATATCGCCTGCTGACGGCGTACTCGGCGATTTCCATCGCACAGTACTCTGTCCCGATTTGGACTTTCATCTGTTTCCTCCTTTCCCAAATCATACCAGTGATGTGCTTCCCATCTGCGCTTATCGTGATAAAAGCATCTCAGCTCGCCCGGACAAAAAACGGACGGTCCCTCCAGCGGGGGTTCCGGTCTCGGACGCGCCCCCTAGTCCTCCACGGCCCCAGCACTAGGACGAACGGCACGTGCAGCAGGAACGCCATGAGCACGAGCGCCGTGACCGCAATGCCCAACGCCCATTTCACGTCTTCGCCAATCACTTCATCTCCTTCCGCTCGAACCTGCAGAAGCGCGCACATGCGCCCAAGGTCGCTACCGTGTATCTCGCGATCACCACATCCCTCGCTAATGGCGCGCGTGGCCCTGCGGTCGGCGAGCCCGGACTCGAGCACCCAGCTGACCACCGAGCAGATCGAGGGGTTCTGCCCCAAGGCGTCCGAGGCGCTCGAAGAGGCCGAGGCCGACGCGCTGGCCTACCTCGACTTCCCCTACGAGCACCACGTGAGACTTCGCACCAACAACGTGCAGTAGCGCGCCAACCGCGAGCCCAAGCGCCGCGGCTGCGTGGTGCAGGTCTTCCCCAGCAGGAAGTCGCTCATCAGGATGATGGGAGCGGTGTTCTCAGAGATGGACGAGGGCTGGGCCGGACGCCGCCAGTTCAACGAAGACCCCATCGGCAGGGCCGTCGAGGGCGCCAAGGTGAACGCGCCTGCCTACGAGGGCCCTGCCGCCGAGCACGCGGCCGGGATCATCGCACTCGTCGCGGCCGGTAACCCCGTTGTCGGCAGGAAGGCGGCGTGACATAGGCTAGAATGACGGCATTCTAGATGATTCTCGGTTCCTCGGGCAGCCTGTGGCCACCCTCGAGAACCGAGCCCTACATCATGATTCGCGACACTACCATACTGTTGATAAGCGAAAGGGGCTTGCGATGCGTAAGTCAGCAAGATGCTTGGGGCGGGATGTTGGGCTTAACGCAGAGGAGGTGAATGTCTGGCTGAAGGAAGAAGGCTACCTCGAAGGCGAACCTGGAGATTATAGGGTCACCGAGAAGGGGCGTCCTTATGCCACGCAGAGGCACTGGGAAACCGGAAGCCCTAATCATGCTGGCTATGTTTCCACGTCATGGAAAGAGGAAATCCTCAATGAAATTGGCCCGCTTTCCCCGGAACGCAGACGTGAGCTTTCCGATTCGGTTGCAGCCAATCGCGCCGAAAAGAAAAGGCAGAGAGAAGAGTGGGAGGCATCGCTTGCGGCAAATGGCGATGACAGTCTTGATGACGGCCAGCGCGATGGCAATGATGCCTCCGATTCGAACGGTGGCAAGGTGGCGGCTGCTGCGATTACCGTAATTGCCGTTAGCTTTCTGGCGGTGAAAGGTGCTCAGGCGGCAAAGCCTCATGTCGAAAAATGGTGGCGTGAGACCGCGCGTCCAAAGATTGTCAAGACAAAGAAAAACGTTATGGCGAAGTTCAAGGGAGTATCTGACGAGCAGGGCGAGGAGGCTGATCCTAAGACAACGGAGAAGACAGCAGATTAACCTTTAGCGCCTTTCAGTGGCGAGGAGAAGCAGCACGCTGCGCCCTCACCCACGCAAGATGTCGTCCATAATTGCGAACCTCACTGCTTCGATCGAGTGGTCGTTGCCGTCGGGGATGCCCTCAAGCCACGTCCCGTCGCAGTCGTGGTCGTGGTCGTACTTCTTGAGCCTGGACTTCTCATGCGCCAGCGGGCAGCGCACCGGGTCGATGCAGATTTTGCGCACCCTGCCAGCACTCGTAGGAGAGCCGCCTCGTGTTGCTCTTGGGCACGAGCCTCACCTGCAGCCCCACCTTGCGCGGCACATGGCCATCGACTGCTTGCATTCGGGCGTTTCGCCGCACCAGATCAGATCGCCGTGCAGGTATACGTCCCCGCCGGGCTCGTCCGCGTAGGCGTACAACTGGGTGAATAGCATCACCACAGTATTTATGGCGAGGAAGGCCACAAGCAAAGGCGCAAGAAATACAATACACGACGCACGACGCTCCACCAACCAACCGCCATTCAGGGACACATTCGGCCAACTGCGCACTAAACAAAGCGGGGTCCGGAGCGCTAGTCCGGGACCCCGCTTTGTTTCGCAAGGGCTGCTACCTCTACTGCCCCTGCGCCCTGTACCTGGCCTCGGTGGCCTCCTTGGCCGGGCGCCACCAGGACTCGTTCTCCACGTACCAGTCGATGGTGGCCTTGAGGCCCTCGGCGAAGTCGGTGTGCGCAGGCGTCCAGCCGAGCTCGCGCTGGAGCTTGGTCGAGTCGATGGCGTAGCGGCGGTCGTGGCCGGGGCGGTCGGCGACCCAGTCGAAGTCCTCGGGGTCGCGGCCCATCGCCTCCAGGATCATTCGGAGCACGGTGATGTTGTTCTTCTCCCCATTGGCCCCGATGAGGTAGGTCTCCCCCGTGCGGCCCTTGGTGAGGATGTCCCAGACGGCCGAGGAGTGGTCCTCGGTGTGGATCCAGTCGCGGACGTTCTCGCCGCGGCCGTAGAGCTTGGGGCGCACGCCGTCGACGATGTTGGTGATCTGCCTGGGGATGAACTTCTCAACGTGCTGGTAGGGGCCGTAGTTGTTGGAGCAGTTGGAGATCGTTGTCCGTAGGCCGTAGGTGCGGGTCCAGGCGCGCACGAGCATGTCGGAGCTGGCCTTGGTCGAGCTGTACGGTGAGCTCGGCTTATACGGCGTCTCCTCGGTGAACTTGGCGGGGTCGTCGAGCGCCAGGTCGCCGTAGACCTCGTCGGTGGAGACGTGGTGGTAGCGGACGCCGTATTTGCGGACGGCCTCCAGCAGGCGGAAGGTGCCCTCGACGTTGGTGCGCAGGAACGGCTCCGGGTCGGCGATGGAGTTGTCGTTGTGGCTCTCGGCGGCGTAGTGCACGATCGCGTCGTGGCCCGGGACGAGCCTGTCCAGCAGCCCGGCGTCGCAGATGTCGCCGACGACGAGCTCCACGCGGTCCGCCGGCAGGCCGGCGATGTTCTCGGGGTTGCCGGCGTAGGTCAGCTTGTCCAGGACGGTAACGTGCACATCGGGGTGGTTGTCGACCACGTAGTGCACGAAGTTGCTGCCGATGAAGCCGCAGCCGCCCGTGACGATGATGTTCTTGGGTTCAAAAATCTCAGACATATTTACCCCCTCTTTGCCTCGTTTGCGACATTCAAAAGATACTTACCATACGCAGTCTTCTTCAGCGCTTCGCCAAGTTCGTACAACTGATCATGGCCGATAAAACCGCGGCGATAAGCGATTTCTTCCAGGCACGCAATGTAATACCCCTGGCGGCTCTGCACGGCCTCCACGTACTCGGCGGCCTTCAAAAGACCTTCTGGCGTGCCCGTATCCAGCCACGCCATGCCCCGGCCCATCAGCTCGACCGACAGTTGACCTTGTTCTAGATAGGCATTGTTGATGCTCGTGATCTCCAGCTCGCCGCGCGCGCTTGGTTTAACATTTGCCGCGATGTCGGAAACTTGTCCATCATAGAAATACAGACCCGGTACTGCGTAGTTCGACTTCGGAACCTCGGGCTTTTCCTCGATGCCAACCACACGATGATTCTTATCGAACTCCACCACACCGAAGGCCCTGGCGTCCTGCACGGGGTATCCAAATACAACGGCCCCGCCATGGCATTCCACCTTATCCTTTGCGCGTGTAAGCACGCGAGTGAGGTCTTGACCATGGAACATGTTGTCACCCAGAACCAGCGCACACGGCTCACCAGCAAGAAAGTCACGTCCGATGGTAAAAGCTTCAGCTAAGCCGCGAGGCTCGGGTTGCTCGGCATACTCTAAGCGCATGCCCAACTCAGTACCGTTGCCGAGAAGTTCCTTGAACGCTGGGAGGTCACGCGGCGTCGAGATGACAAGCACTTCTCGAATACCGGCGAGCATCAGCACTGAGAGTGGGTAGTATACCAGAGGCTTGTCGTAAATCGGCAGCAGCTGCTTGCTCACCGATTTTGTTATGGGGTGCAGCCGGGTCCCTGATCCACCTGCGAGAATTATGCCCTTCATTAGCCAACCGTTCTTTCTTTTGTATGATTATTCGGCCTGGCTGAGAAGTCATTCCATAAACCAGCCGGTCTCCGTCTTCCTATAAACCAGGAAGTCGCACGGTATGTGCAAAATTTAAACGTTTTCGTTGCCTCTCATTACCTGTCAAGGCCATTGGATTTCATGCCCGTCTCTTACGCTTGGCTTCGTACCTTGCGTGCAGCTTCACGCTTAGACCGAGTTTCTTGAACTCAACTACAGCCATCACAAGCTTAATAACCGTAGCTTGTGATGGCGTTATTGTCGTAAAGTGAAATGTGGTCGACAACCAGTCCGTCGATCTCGATAATCTGCATCGTCGAGAAATTCAACACAACCTGGCTAGATAAGCGTCGTAGCTGGTCTGGTGCCAACTAATTAGTTGGCAATCGCACTGACATCTTGCAAACGCACTAGCCAAAAAGACAGACCCTTTTTGCAACATCCAAGGCCTCTGAACCCGTTCAATTCCGTCTCGTCCTAAATTCCCTAGGAAATCAATGAAGCCGTACTCAGTTGAAGCCCCATCGTAGGTCGATTCATCCCTATCCAGGCTCAGAGTCGAGGAGCTAGTGGCAGTATGTGATAACGCTTATGAGCACGATATTGTTCATGTTATGACTACTCTATCTCAGCCCATATATGATTGCCGATGCTGCTTAGAAACCCGTTCATCTCCGCTCCCCCGTCGAAGCGGAGGAACTCGATGCCCAGTGCCTTGTTGGCGCCGTCAAACGCTTCGACAGATTCACCAGGCTGCTTATAGATGACACTGCGATACATGTGAGGTCTAATGGCAACTGAGTTCGCAATACCCCTGAATACTCCGTCCACGCTCGAGTGCAGCACATAAGTCGCGTAAGCACCCTCGCATATAGAGGAATCCCAAGAGATGTCCCCAGGATTCTCCCCCATTGCGCAGAGAACATTGGCGCCCACGAGGTCGATGCCGCTCGCATCAGAAAGCTGCACGGGAATCATGTTTCCGCCCGCACGGCTTCCCAGTTCCAGCACATAGGGCACCCCGTCCTCGCCCAAGATGACTTCAACGTTAAGCTCCCCGAAGCGCACACCCAGAGCTGTCACGAGCCGCTGAAGAACGTCTTTCACAGCGCTATTTTCGTCAGCAGAAAGCCCGGAAGGTATTTTTTTGCCGACAGGAACAAGACCACCCAAGCCCTCGTCACGCAAGCAAGACATAAGACCCCAAAAATGCACCTTGCCGTCAACAACAAATATGTCTCCGCCGATCACATAAGGGAATGTCTTTCTAATATACTCTTCACAAATCAGCGTCCCGTTACGCGAAAAATCGCCGGCGTGATCAATTGCCCTACTGAGCTCAGAAAGGTCATTAAGTACGCTTACTCCCTTAGAGCCAGAAGAATCTGTTGGTTTAACAACGATGGGGAACCTGAAACCCTCCACAAGGTGCGATACTTCCTCAATGGTGGCGTTTCTTGAAAACGAAGCCGTCTGAGGGCACGGAAGCCCAGCCTTTTTGAGAAAAGTCCGGAACAGGTGCTTCTCCGACATGGTTACGATTGCCTTCAAAGGGTTGGTAGGCAGCCCCATTGCCTCTGCGACGTACCCCGCCGTAGGGGAAGCTGGATCGCTGCTGTAGGCAAGTACGCCCGAAACGTCTTCTTTTCGAGCTATTTTGAGCATCAGCTCGCGGTCGGTGGTACTTGCTTGGTAGAAAGTGTCGGCCACAAACTGCCCAGGATTATCCGGTAGATAGTCGCAGAGCACCGTGCGAAACCCCAGTGCCTTCGCTTTCTCTATGGCAACAACTTGTTGGCGTGAGCCACCCAACATCAGGATTGATTTCTTGGAAACACTCATCGTGCGCACCCCAGCACAATATTGCTGATGCGATCAACGTCTTCCAATGCAAGATCGGCGTACATGGGCAGCGTGATCACTTGGGATGCCGCCTTCTTAGCAACTGGAGTGCGGTCGCTGGAGTACACGCTTCTATAGCAAGCGTAATCGTTGACCAACGGATAGAAGTATTTGCGCGCGCCGACGCCAGCCTTGTCCAAGGCATCGAAAACGTCATCGCGAGTGGCGCCGAAGACACTCGGATCGAACAACACGGGAAGGTACGCATAGTTGTGGCGGATGTTCTTGGCGGGACGGAAAACGGTCACGCCGGCTGTGCCTTCAAGGTTGTCCCAATAACGCTCAGCAACGGTCTTGCGCTTGCCGATCTCGGCGTCCAGGTGACGAAGATTGCAGACGCCCATAGCCGCGCAGAACTCATTCATCTTGGCATTGCCACCGACGTACTCGACGTCCTCGGGTCCCGTGATGCCGAAGTTCTTCCATTGGTTGAGCAGCGGATACAGATCCTCGTTCTTGAAACAGACGCAACCACCTTCGATGGTGTTGAATACCTTGGTCGCATGGAAGCTGAACATGGCTGCATCGCCGAAAGACGCCGCGCTATCGCTGCTTCCGTCTTCGTTCACGCGCTCGACGCCGAAGGCATGGGCAGCATCATAGATGACCTTAAGCCCGTGACGGTCAGCGATCTCCTGGATAGTATCAACATCGCAAAGATTGCCGTAAACATGCACAGGCACGATGGCGCAGGTGCGCGGGGTGATTAATCGTTCAATGCTCTCGGGATCCAACGTTAGATTCACGGGATTCACGTCGGCAAATACGGGAGTAAGTCCCTTTCGGACTATAGCGTGAGTGGTCGAGGCAAAGGTGAACGGTGTAGTGATGACCTCTCCGCCGGTCGGAAGAGCCATGGCCTCGAGGATGCACTCTAAAGCATTGTGACCATTAGTGAACAGAGCAAGGTTGTCGATCCCCAAACGCTCCTTGAGGTCTGCCTCGAGCTTCTTATGCTCAACACCCATATTGGTAAGCCAATGGCTTTCCCAAAGAGGCGCGACTTCTTCAAAGTATTCCTCCATAGGAGGCATGGATGATCGTGTGACAAGAATGCGGTTACCCATATCAGGTACCTTCCCTTCGCTATGCAGCTTTCAAAGAACGATGGCTAAAACGGTTACAGTATTGACGCAACGTCTTTAACGACGTTTTGCACCCAAGAAATCCTTGGCGGTATTGATGAGGTACTCAAATGCTTCAAGTTTAAAAATGGCAGCAATACCAAAATAGGCAATCGCCATTGCGGCAATTTCGGCAAGAATCTGAAGTGCAGGGAGGGCAGTAAATGAGCCACAAAACAGCGCAAACCCTCCTGCAATTGCAGAGATTACAAATGCAGGAGCGATATCACGCAATTGCTCAGAATAGGAATACCCGATAACACGTTTGTTAGGATATGCGTTAACAAACGTTGAAATGATGCCGGTAATCATATACATGGCGACCATTAGGTAAATATCGTTTAGCACAAACGCCGCAAACAAAATGAAGCAGATGCCATAAGCCTTTTTTACTAGTTCAAGTTCAAGAAATAAATCAGATCGCCCCATGCCATTTAATGCCTGAAGATTTGTCGTGTGAATTGGCAGTAAGGCATAGATGAAGCAGTACATTCGCAGGAATGGAACACAGAACAACCATTTTGGGCCCAAAAGAACCCCGACTATCGGCTCGGCAGCCACAGCAAATAACGTCATGGAAGGAACGATAAGGAAGGTCGAGGTTTTTAATGCTCTTCGCACGAGCCTTTTTACGTAGGAGGCGTTGTTTTGTACACGCGAAACTGCTGATAACATCACTGGCTGAATTGCCCCATCAAGCACGGATCCCAATGCTTGAGGGTACTTTTTTCCCTGTGATACTAAACCAAGATTTGAAGCACTAAATTGCTTGCCAATTATTAAATCAGATAGTGATTGGTAACCCTGTTCAAGTAAGCCGGAAATGAGGAGCTTCCAACTGAATCCAAAATGTTTGTAGGCTTTCCGCTTGTTAAATACAAAACTTGGAACCCATCTAGCCTGAAGCCAGAGAACGAAGCAATTAACAACTTGGTAGACGAGTTGCTGTAACACAAGTGCCCACAGCCCAGCTTCGGCAAAAGCAGCTCCTATGCCGAGAATGCCAGAAACGATAACTGCACCTATAGTGGCGTTAAATACCTTACGAAATTCAAGTTCACGTTGAACTATTGCAACTTGCACCGAGTTGAAAGCAGTGACTAGCAATAAGAATCCAAGGACACGAAGAGGCCAGACGATGTTTGGCAGGGCGTAAAAAGTTGCAATTGCAGGAGCGGAAAAAAATACTAACGTAAATAAAACTGCTGATACGGTAAAACTTAGCCAGAATACAGTTGATAAATCAGTCTCATCAATCTCTTCAGCCTGTACCAGTGCAGTATTGAGACCAGACGTAACAATCACATTGCCCACATTAACAAATACAAGCATTATTGCGAGTGCGCCAAATTCCTTAGGTGAAAGAAGCCTTGCCATTACAACTTGGATAGCAAGTTCAACTACGGCACGCCCGCCTTTTTCAAACACCTTCCAGAATAAGGCACTTACTGTTGCACCCTTCAAATTATTTACTTGCATTAAGTTGGTCCTCATACATAGATCTTTTGCAAATTCTCTCTAATAACAAACGCTGAAAGAACATGCCTCTTGCCTCAAGTTCAGACAGTGGAAACGTATCAAGATTGGTGGCAGGTAGCTTAAACACAAATTCAGGGTCGACATCGATCTGCGATTGAGCTGCGTTGAAACTTTTAATAGATTTCTCTATGTACGCGCTGTCATCCATTTTGATTACATTTTCGATAAGTGGAACAACATTAAATCCTGCAGAATCGGACATGATGTCTCCAACATCATCAATGAAGCCATATCCCTCGCACTCATACGTGTAGTGGCGCATGCAAATAGACGGTAGGGCGCATTCAGCCCCCCTCCATAACGAACCAGCAACTCCGACGTTAAGATGACAGGAAAGCATTTTAGTCTTGAGCTGCTCTGGCGATAAAGGACCCGTAAGCACAACTTGAGAACGAGCCGGTTCGGGAAGACGTGAGAGAGCATCCTTAACCTGCTTCTCCCCTTGCCCGTATCCGACAATGAAAAGTCTCGCTTCCGGATGTCGTTCATATATGTCGCTGAATGCTTTTATCAGACCAAGCATGTATCCCTTATGCGGGAAATCGAAACGAGCGCAAGTGATGATATTAAATTTATCCCTCCGGCTTTTTGCCTTTTTTTCTATGATTTCATCCGCTGGTGCATCCAGTGGAAATATGGCTTTTAAGACCTTTGACTCTTTATTGGCTACGTTTATTCCATATTCCTTCTCATAAGCCGTAAGGTGAATGTCGCTGAACCCTATAAGATTTCCCGTTCGATCAATCCACTTGGCAGCATTTGAAAGTCGCAGTCTCCAGCGTTCACGAGTACGACCGGAGCGTAGACATGTTTCAGGCAGAACGGCGCCGCCTTTAAAGTGAGGAATAGTAAGTAAATGAGATACAGTATGGCACTGCCAATCCTTCATCACATGTTGGGAAATGCAGTAGCGAAGCAAATCAGTTGTAAGGACGACAGCATCTTCATCATCAGCAAATTTAAGTGAGGGATATATTGGTCCAAAGGGCGTCCGCTTCAGATAATGCTTTTCAACCTCAGGAGCATCTGTAATGTTTTTATAGGCGGAAGATTTTTCATGCTCCTTGGTTGTAAGCCAAATAACACGATATCCTTGATCGATACAATATTTAAGTAGCTGTATTTGTATGTTTTCGATACCGCCGATACCCATATACGGTCGATCAATTACCAAACATTTCATTTCTTGATCTCCAATATTGTTAAAAAGAGGCAAACAAATATGGATCGAAAGTCGTTCCCTGGATTTGATGTGCAAGGTAAATGAGCAATAAGAGAGATATTCCCATATAAGCTATCAATTGTTGATGCTTCTCAAGCTCTTCAAGAATTGCCGGTATCAAGGCGATTACGAACACCCAAACATATTCGATAGCCCTAGCCATTACCTCATTACTTAAAAACAGTGAGTACAAAAGCATGCTTAATATCGAAGACCAGATAGCAATGGAAGTCGTCTTACTTTTAGTTAATTTATCTATATCGAAAAACAGTAAGCAACCGACGGTAAGTAATTGAAGCATAAGAAGGTTATTAAACTTGAAGGAAAGCGCATAATGCGATTTACCAAATAAAGCAAGCACTCGTGGCATTATGTTTGGTAAGAAGAAAGCGGATACCAATATTAAAACAACACAAGCAACTAAAGACTTTTCAATGGTGTTTTTAGTTACAGGACGATTGACGAATGGGTATAGAACGGCAAAGATGGCTGCACTTCTATGGAATGAGATAGCGAGCAGCAGAAGTATGAAGAACTTACCTGGTTTTCTCTCTAATAAATATTTACTTGCAAACAGACAGACACAGAAGGCGAGGGTCTGACGAAGAACGTAGAAAGAATAGAGATAGAAAATTAAACAAGTTGCAATAAAAATGGAATAGCCAGGTTTTTTTGAATATCTATACGCGAAAAACGAAAGCGAAAAAGATGTTAATCCCGATAGAACAATGATGAACTGTCTATAAGTAAAGCCTATATGGGAGAATAGCCAGTTCACAATGACCCAACCATTCTCGTACGCATAAGGATACGGTAAGCTTGCAACCTTAATTGGAGAAGAGCTTAAAACCGAGCATATACCTTCAAAACTATATCCTGAAATTAAATGATAGCCGTTGTAGTAATAAAGAGCGTCTGCGCCATAAAACTCGCTTCTCATTGCCAAGATAAGGAAAGCTTGAAGTCCGCATATGAAGCATGCCGCCTTTGGACTTCTATAGAAGATGGTGGCAAATAGTAATATCAGAATAGAGTTGGCCAATAAAACAATCATTTAGATTCACCATCCAGAGAGATCTGGGGTGAAAAAAGCGCATCGATTAGAATTCGAGCATTGCAATTTGTTTGGAATTTGGTTTTCCATTGTTTGCGCGCAGCAGCCCTCATGAGGGAGTAATCTTCATCATTCATATTAAGGAACTGCAGAATTGAAGCAGCAATATCCTCGGCACTGCTCTGCTCGGGTATTAGCATTCCATTAAAACCATCGGATACAATTTCATGTGTACCCCCAACGTCAGTGGCCAAAACAGGAATTCCATGGCCACTCGCCTCCATAATTGATATGGGCAGTCCTTCGCTAACTGAAACATTTATGAAGAGATCGAAATGATTCTCACGATATTCGCGTAACAGCTGTTTATTTGCGATGTTTCCAACGAAACAACTGCTTATTTTGTTGAAATGCTTTGCAATTTCTTTGACTTCAGCCAATTTGGGCCCATCGCCGTAATGAGTCCATTCAATCTCAAATCCCCTTGCGTCAAGCAACATTAACGCCTTAGCAAGCAAGGACACACGCTTGACGTCGGTTACAGCAGAGCAGGATACTATTTTAAAAGAAGCACCCCTATTTTCACTGGACATATCGGGGAGCCAACAGGTTCCTAAATAACCTGTCCTTATCTTCTCGGTAAAGGCAGGATATGTTTTCTTAAGATACAAAGTTCCATCCTCGGAGCACGGAATTACAGTATCCAAGCAAGAAAGTTGATAATACCTACATGGAAGATAATTGCAGCGTGTACGGTCGTGGTAGAGGTCATATCTGTGTGCACGTGCTATTGCCGACTGACATGAATGCTTTTGCTTCAACCAGCAGGCAATAAGTGCAGTATCGTGAAACCAGAAGCTATAAACGTTGGTTGGAATGATTTCACGAATCTCAAGCTGGCCCTTCAGTGCCTTCCATTTTCTAAAAGCTTTTCCAACGTAATACCGTTGGAAAAGATGTTGATCAACTGAAAACAAACTGTCAGTTTTGACGGCATCGGCAGTAATCTGCTTAAGCCTCAAGCTGATAAGCCCCTCAATCAAACAGAAGCATTTTTCGATAAGAGTCTGGGGGAATCCGAGAGCAAGCGATATAACATTTTCGGGAGTATTCTGAATCTGCACTGCGGATGAAGACGCTTCAGTGGCAACAATTACCACTGAAGCAAAATGAGGCGCTATGAATTTTATTTCTGTTTCAAGATATGACTCGGCTGGAGTGGCGCCGTCGTTAAAGGGAAAATGCTTGGTGAGCATTAATAGCGTATCGCCTTTCAACGAGCCATAATCTTTATTACAAGGTACTAGCAATTTAACACCAGCACATCGGCGATTCGCTCGCTCGCATACCCATCGCCGTAAGGATTCGAGGCGTGACTCATAGCCTCGTACTCGGCCTGATCGCTGAGCAGACGGCTGAACTCGCGGTAGATGACGTCCTCCTCGGTGCCGACGAGCTTCAGCGTGCCGGCCGCCACGCCCTCGGGGCGCTCAGTGGTGTCTCGCATGACGAGCACCGGCTTGCCCAGGCTCGGGGCCTCCTCCTGGATGCCGCCCGAGTCAGTGAGGATGAGGTGGCTCGCGGCCATGAAGTTGTGGAAGTCGAGCACCTCGAGCGGGTCGATGATGTGCAGGCGGTCGAAGCCGTCAAGCTCCTCGTGGGCGGCCTTGCGGACGAGCGGGTTCATGTGGATGGGGTAGATCGCCTTGGTGTCGGGGTATTCCTCCATCACGCGGCGGATGGCGCGGAACATGCGGTGCATGGGCTCACCCAAGTTCTCGCGGCGATGCGCCGTGATGAGGATGAGGCGGGAGCCCTCAGCCCAATCGAGCTCGGGGTGGGAGTAGCCCTCGCGCACGGTGGTGCGCAGGGCGTCGATGCCGGTGTTGCCGGTGACCCAGATCCCGGACTCGGGTTTGCCCTCGGCGAGGAGGTTCTTCTTGCTGGCCTCCGTGGGCGCGAAGTAGTACTCGCTCACGATGTCGACGGCCTGGCGGTTGAACTCCTCCGGCCAGGGGCTGTAGATGTCGTGCGTGCGCAGGCCGGCCTCCACATGCCCCACGGGGATCTGCAGGTAGAAGCAAGCGAGCGCCGCGGCGAAGCTGGTCGTGGTGTCGCCGTGGACCAGGACCACGTCGGGCGTCTCGTCCTCGAGGATGGCCTTGAGCTTGAGCAGCACGTCGCACGTCACGTCGAACAGCGTCTGGCCCGGCTTCATGATCGCCAGGTCGTGGTCGGGCGTCACGTCGAAGACGCGCAGGACCTGGTCGAGCATCTCACGGTGCTGGCCGGTCACGGTGACGACGGTCTCGAACTCATCGGCGCGCGCCTTCAGCTCGTTCACAAGCGGGCACATCTTGATTGCCTCCGGACGGGTGCCGAAGACGAGCATTACTTTCTTCAAACCGGATTCTCCCTGAAGATTCACTAGGCCCTAGAGCTTGTAGACGTTCTCGCCGTCGCCACAGACGTTGCGCGGGTCGATGAGAACACGGTCGCCGAAGATGCCGGGGTTGTCCTTGACCTGAGAGTGGCCGACCATCACGATCACCATCTCCAAGCCGTCAAGGAATTCCTCCATGGAGTGGACCTGACCGGAAACCTCATCGCGCTCGACCCACGGGTCGTAGACCTTGACGGATCCGGCGCAGAGGTGCTCGGACATGGACTCGAGCATCTGCAGCGTCGGGGACTCGCGGATGTCGTCGACGTTCTCCTTGTAGGTGAGGCCGTAGATGCCGACCTTCGAGGCGTCCGTGATGCCGCGCTCCGCCATGACCTCGTGGGCCCGGTGCATGACGTACTCGGGCATGGAGGCGTTCGTCTGCAGGGCGAGGCGGATGAAGTTGGCCGTCTCGGGGTAGTCGCCGACCAGGAACCACGGATCGACCGGGATGCAGTGGCCGCCGACGCCCGGGCCGGGGTTGAGGATGTTCACGCGCGGGTGCTTGTTCGCGATGCGGATGACCTCGGCGACGTCCATGCCGCCGATACGGCAGATCTTGGCGAGCTCGTTGGAGAAGGCGATGTTCACCGCGCGGAAGGTATTCTCGACGACCTTGGTCATCTCGGCGGTGCGGATATCGGTGACGGAGATCTCGCCCCGGCAGAAGCTGGCGTAGACCTTTGCCACGGCCTCGCCTACCTCGGGGTCGTCGGCGCCGATGGTGCGGTTGTTGTGAAGCAGCTCGTAGACCATGTTGCCCGGGATGATGCGCTCGGGGGCATGGACGAGCCTGACGTCACCGCGGCCGGCCTCGACAAGCAGCGGGCGCACGAAGCGGTCGATGGTGTTGGGAGAAACGGTGGACTCGATGACAAGCACGGCACCCTCGGGGGCGACTTCGAGGACGGTCTTGCAGGCGGCTACGACGTAGCACGGGTCGATTTTCTTGTCGAGCTTATCATAGGGCGTGGGAACCGAGACGATGTAGGTGTCGCAGACCTGGTAGTCAGTGGAGAACTTGATGCCGGCCTTCAGGGCATCGGTGAACAGCTCGTCCAGGCCATCCTCCTTGAAGGTGGTCTTACCAGCGTTGAGAGTAGCGACAAGCTCCTCGTTGTAGTCGGTACCCACGACCTCCACGCCGTGGGAAGCCATCATGAGGGCGGTGGGCAGGCCGATATAGCCGAGACCGATAACGTTAACCATTTGTTATTACTCCTTTTCTAGTTAGCGTTTTTAACAGCGCCTACCAGGCTCAAAAGCATCTGGTCTGCCATTCGTTTGCGTGTATAGTTTTGTTCCATGAAGTTGATCGCAGAAGTGCTCATTCTCGATAGCTCCTCCGCGAGGTCAGAACGGGACGCGAAACACTCAAGCGTTTCAAGATCCTCATCTATGGTGCCGCAGAGGACAATCCCCGCTCCGCTCTCACGAATTAGGTTAGAAGCGTCTCCATCTGGACCTATGTAAAGCACGGGAACTCCGCGCGCAAACGACTGAAAAATCTTGGAAGGTATTGTTCCAGCAAAGCTGTCGCTCTTTTGGAGCGAAACTACGGTCATATCGACATCAGCGTAATAGCGCTCCAGCTCATTCATCGGCATACCATGCATAAGCCTGAGAAAGCCCTGAGAAGACGATGTGAGCTCTGATTCAACTTCAGATCGAGCTGCACCTTCTCCAATTAAAAGATAAGAAGAAGCTAGTCCCTTCTTCGCAAGCGAACCAATGTACTTTACAGTGACAGGGACATCCTGGGATAGGCCCATTGTGCCGAAGTAGCCAAAGCGAAGACAGTTGTTCCAAGCATGGTTGCAGGGGACAAGGTCAGCCCCATTTGGGACAACCGTTATTCTCAACGGCTCAACACCTTCGGCAGCGAGGTCGTCTCTAAAACCTTTAGTAAGAACCACTATGCGATCAGCTGATTTGCAGAACGATAGCTCAAGTGCCTTTATTGCTCTAACTTTGAAACTGGTAGCCGGAGATCCAGTAGCAATCATCTGTTTATAAGTAAGGTCACGAAATTCAACTACTAGAGGTAGTCCATGTTTTTTGGCATAGTGAACCCCAAGCCAAGCAGAAAAGACCGTTCCATAAGTTACAAGTACGACATCATAATCAGTGCCTACCGGAGAATCGTGCTTAAGATTCTTAAGTCCGTTGATTATGAAACTAGCGCCTGCTTCAATTCGCTTTTTAAAACTTGTGTTTGGCTGAATCTTAGAAGCAGAGCGGAAGATGCGAACTCCGCCAATATTCTCAACAGCGAGCTTAGTCATTTCATAGCCATCATAGAGACGCCCGGTCGGATAATTTGGCCATCCAGTAAATACAGTTATCTCATGTCCCAAAGATGCCCAAATTTGAGAGTGATCAGAAGCACGAAATGCGGCAGCAATATTTTCAGGCTTATAGAATTGCGTAAAATATAGAATTTTCAAAATTATCGACCTGTCCTGTGTTTTCCAAACATTGCACCGAAAGTGCCGGTAAAGCATTTCCAATCCATACGGAAGCAACGGTTCCGCACATAACGGAGCTCGATCTTCTGTCGCAAGCCGCTTTCAAATGTCGCGGCATTGCGGTCGGTGGCCTGCCACAGGCCGGTAATGCCCGGCGTGACGCTCAGCAGCTCTTCCTTCTCCTCTTCGGAGAAGTGCTGTTCCAACTCGTCACGCGTGATGGGGCGCGGACCGATCACGGACAGATCGCCCTTGAGCACGTTGAGGAACTGCGGTATCTCGTCGATGGAGCACTTACGGATGAACTGGCCCACCTTTGTGATGCGTGGGTCGTTATCGACCTTGCGCTCCACCTTCCACTGGTGCAGCTGCTCGGGGCTCAGGTACTTCTGCACATCACCTGCATCAGAGACCATGCTGCGAAGCTTAAGCACGCGAATCACCTGGCCTCCCCTGCCCACGCGCTCCTGCGTGTAGACTGGGCAGCCCGGGGACTCCACGCAGATCGCGGCGCAGACACAGGCCATGGGAATCGCCAGCACTGCAGCACACCCGGCGCTGAAGGCTATATCGAACGTTCTCTTGCATATGCGGTAGAAGAGGGTCCCGGTAGGTTTCCTAGGCATGGGCTAGCACCCCGCCAACGGAAAAGTCTCGGGAAATGCCTCTAGCAGGCACCCCCCCCCGTTATCATTTCGACGACTGTGAGCGCCACGATCTTCAAGTCGGTGGCCACGCCACGCTTCGCGATATACTCCAAATCGCGGCGGACCATGCCGTCAAAGTCGGTGTCGTTGCGGTCCGTAACTTGCCACCAGCCGGTGATACCTGGCTTAACAGCAAGGCGCTGCAGGTCGTACTCGGTGTACTGCTCAACCTCCCGGGGCAGCGGCGGACGCGGGCCGACGACGGACATCTGGCCCAAAAAGACGTTCAGGAACTGCGGGAACTCGTCGATGGAGTGTTTGCGGATGAACTTCCCGATCTTGGTGACGCGCGGGTCCTCCCTCATCTTGAACATGGCGCCGGCGATCTCGTTCTGCTCCTTGAGCTCGGCGAGGCGCTCGTCGGCGTCCCTGTACATGGAGCGGAACTTCCACATGCGGAAGGTTGACAGGCTGCCGTCGCGGTGGGTCTGGCCCACGCGGATCTGGCTGTAGAAGGGGTTGCCATCGCTCTCCAGGCGGATGGCGGCTGCCAGCACCAGGCTAGGAATCGCGATGAGGACAAGCGCGACACCGCTGAAAGCGATGTCAAACGTGCGCTTGACGGCCCGGTAGGCCAGGCGAGAGCGGTCCCAGTCCATGATGGATTGCATGGCCTTGTTGCGGCCGGCACCCTCGCGCCGGTCCATGGCCAGAGCAACTAGCGCCGCTCCGGCGGGCGCATCCGTTTCAAATTCTGTTTTATCCGACACGTTTTCTTCCAAGACTTCGTCCCCAGATCGAGGATCCTCCCTGTTTTGCGAGAAAATCGCCTGCAGCTAGGCAATCGCCTTTTTAAGGTTTCGCATTACGCGCTGCTCGGCCGAAAGTACGGCAAGGCCAACGCGCGTAGTAACGCGACGGCCGCATAGATCGAGCTCCAAATAGGCAGTGCTCTTGCGTCTGTTAATGGTTTTGATAAGGCCTTCGTGACCCAAAAGCGGACCTGCCGTAACTACGACTTGGTCGCCGTCTTTTAGGGCCTCGCTCATGGGTACTACGCGGTCTCCCCTATGCGTAAAGCCGCCAATAAGCTGGACCTCTTCTTTTGCCAGCGGCACAAACTGTCCGTCCTGGGATAACACCCGGGCAAAGTCGTCCATGCGCAGCAGATACTGTTGCACGGTTCGGGGATCTGCCGTATCGCAGATAAGATAACCGGGAAAGAGCGGCTTGGTCGTATCAACCCATTCGCCGTGTGCCTTAATCTCGGTTTGATATTGGGGATAAAAGAGCTCCTGCATGGCGCCCGCCGGCACCATACGCTCGATGCGCTCGCGCATTACGTCCTCGCGACCGTTAATGACTTGGATCACATACCACACGAGCACCACCCCCCCCTGCTGTCTTACGTGTGGCTCACGGGGTTTGGGTATGGCTTCGCCAGGGCGCTTGTGCGCGAAGGCGCTCCATATTCAAACCCTGAGCCCAGTCAGACAAGCACGTGGCTCTGCCCCACCGTGAACGGTATGTATAAGCGCAGTTGCTAGAGACGCGGACGTGTATCGCAAAATGACCGCGTCCCCAGCTGACTGCGTGCGATCCAGTCAAGCGGGTACAAAACTGGACCGCACGCAAACAGCTGCAGGCTGCTACGTTTTGGCATACGAACTACCAAAACTTTGCATCTCATAAATAAATCAACGCAAATAAAAAGAGCTGCATGACGTCTTTATTGGAGCTCGTGGTGTTTCTGACACCGCCGTTACGGCCGGATGCTGATCGACCCTGCGCTATGTGGCCCGTTGGAGCCGCGAGCACAGTTGAACTCATGTATCGTTAGGTATCCTAGCACAAGCTGATAGCGAAATTGATTTGGGTTGCAACGGACAACATATCGTTCATTTGGCGTGCTTAAGGGAGTTGTTTTGGGATGTTGTTCACGTTGATGCAGGTTATTGGGATGCTAACGGTGATTAGGGGCGTTCCTGAAGCCCAAATGGAACGGCGATCTACACTGATAATCACGTTTGGCTAACAAACTATGTACAGAGATGGGAAATAAATTGTGCAACTTTTTGTTGGAGTGGATTGGGTTTGTGGCGCGAGGTATTTTGGCATGAAAAAGCCTTCGGAATTCCGAAGGCCTTTGCATTCACGATGGTGGAGACGAGGGGGATCGAACCCCTGACCTCTTGACTGCCAGTCAAGCGCTCTCCCAGCTGAGCTACGCCCCCGTGACGAGGAAGTACTATAGGGGAATGTTTTGCTTGATGCAAGGACTTTTTTTCGGGTTGTTGGGGTGACTTACGGGATTTTTGGGACAGGTCCTAAAAATCCCTACCGCAGTAGGAATCCGATCGCGGCTCCTTGGTGGACGGTTATGGTGGCTGTGGTTCTTACTATGTTGCTGATGCCCGTGTCAGCTAACAGGCCCAGGGGGCTGTGATCTAGTTCCCACTCTAGGCCGTGTTCGCTTACCTTGGTGTTGGGGGCTACGGCGATGATGGAGAAGGTGCTGCCCTCGTGGCCTTCGATGATCCAGGATTCGCCTTCGTGCAGGATGCGGGCCGTGGTCTCGTCCTCGGCAATCCAGACTGGGGCGTCATCGTAGCCCGCAAGCAGGCCCAGTACGGAAAGTGCCATGTCCGGACGGCCGCCCGTAGCGCAAGTCGCAACCACTTCGGCACCCGGCCAGCGGCGGCGGACGGAATCGAGCGCCAGCGCCAGATCGGTATAGTCCTTGTAGGGGTCGTGGCGCTCAACTTCAAAGTCCTCGGCTGCATCGACCAGAGCGCGTCCCTCATCGCTTACCGTGTCGGCATCCCCCACATACACGTCGCAGCCCAGTCCCGCGCCCAGCAGCGCGTCGAGCCCGCGGTCCACGGCGACAACGTGGTCGCACTCCCCTGCTAACCTATGCAACAGATCCGCGCTCGCCACCACGGGCGAGCCGCAGACCACTAATACCTTGCAAGCCACAGCCCTCGCCTATCCCTCAAACGAAAGCACACAGGCCAGGTCCAGGTCCTCATAACTGTCGATAAAGATATCGCAGTTGTCGCGAACCTCGTCGCGCTCCATACGGCCATGCGGGTCATAGATGCCTACACGCTTAAAGCCGGCGGCGCCAGAACTCTTTAGGCCAAAGACCGCATCCTCAAACACCCACGTGCGCTCAAGCTTATGCCCATGGCACTCCTCCAGGCGGTGCAACGCAAGCTCGTATACGTCGGGGAACTGCTTGGAGCGTCCCGCCTCACCCGTGGTGGTCACAAACTCCATGTAAGCGTCGAGCCCGGCACCAGCGAGCGCGGACTGCACCAGCTCTGTTGGCGTGGACGTAGCAACGCACATGGCAATACCGGCCTCCTCCGCCTGCTTCAAAAACGCAAGCAGGCCCTCGCGCGGCGGCACCTTGGAGTACCCATCAATCAAAATGTCGCTCAGCTCGCGATACAGCTCCTCGCCATTCGCGCCAATGCCCCACGTGTCGTGGTAGGCCTGGCACTCGTCCTCGAGCGACAAATGCTCAAACTGGGCAAAATCGTCGACCGTCACGTCAATACCGTGGCGGTGCAATAACTCGGGCTGGGCATAGGCCCAAACGGGGGTGCTATTAACCAGTGTGCCGTCGCAATCGAAAATAAAAGCGACATTGTGTGCGGCGGTCTGGGACATAAACATACCTTTCGATGTCAAATGGTAAACAACCTGCTAAAAACGTTTTACCAAACGTTAATCTACTAGTCTAGAAACCCTATTTGGTAAAACTGTCAAGAGTTTTACCATCGCAATTCTGCCAGTGGTATAAACATGGCGCTCGCCGATTAAACGCCGCCGCAAATCCACTTTTCTCCATAAAAGTAACGAACAGGTGTTATCGTATTTCGTGCCGAAAGTTCCACCGAGCACGCGAGGTGGAACGAATCATAGAACTATCGCCGTCCCCTCGATTCGTGCAGCCTTGGACCTTTCGCATCTAGTCACCAAGGCAACACGCTGCCGCGTCATGATGGGATCAAACGTGAGCGATACAAAGCTAAAGCCAGCAACCAAAAAGCCTGCTACCCGTAAAGCCGCCCCGCACGCACCGGAGCTCTCTAAGGACGATGTCTACCTGTTTGGCATTGGCATGTGGGAGCGCAGCTGGGAAAAGATGGGCGCGCACCCCGACACGCAGAACCGTACGCGCGGTTGGCGCTTTTGCGTTTGGGCGCCCGACGTAAAGAGCGTCCATGTCATTGGCGAATTTAACGACTGGAATGAGGAAGCCAACCCGCTGGTGCCCGTGCATACGAGCGCTATTTGGGAAGGCTTTATTCCTGGTGCCGAGCAGGGCCAGCTCTATAAGTATCTCATCGAGACCAACGAGGGCGAGAAGCTCTACAAGGCCGATCCGTATGCCTTTAAGGCCGAGTGCCCTCCGGGAACAGCGAGCGTGCTGTGGACCCTCGACGGCTACAAGTGGAACGACGCCGCATGGCTCAAGCGCCGCGCCGGCCACAACCACATGTCGCAGCCGCTGAACATCTACGAGGTGCATATTGGCTCGTGGAAGCGCCACGGCGATGCGCCGCAGGGCGATCCGGACGAGTACGGCAACTATCCTGGCCCCATGGATCCCTTCCCCGCGCAGCGCGGCGAGTTCTATACCTACGACGACCTGTCGGTGGAGCTCGTGGACTACGTGCGCGACATGGGCTACACGCATATCGAGGTCATGCCGCTTATGGAGCATCCCTTCGATGGCTCCTGGGGCTACCAGACAACCGGTTACTACGCCGCCACGTCGCGCTACGGCAACCCGCAGCAGCTCATGCACTTTATCGATGCGTGTCACAAGGCGGGCATTGGCGTAATCATGGACTGGGTGCCCGGCGGTTTTTGCGCCGACTCCCACGGCCTTGCCACCTTTAATGGCCACATGCTGTTTGAGCACGAGATTCACCCCAACTGGGGCACGCACAAGTTCGACTTCGCCCGCGGCGAGGTCCGCTCCTTCCTGGTCTCCAACGTGCTGTATTGGCTCGAGAACTTCCACGTTGACGGCATTCGCATGGACGGCGTGTCCAGCATGCTGTACCTCAACTTTGGCATCGACGATCCGGGCCAAAAGAAGTTCAACAAGTACGGTACCGAGGAGGACCTGGACGCCAGCGCGTTTATCCGTCAGGTCAACTGCGCTGTTGAGGCGCACTACCCTGACGTGATGATGATGGCCGAGGAGTCCACCGCGTGGCCGCTCGTGACCTATCCGCCGCAGGACGGCGGCCTGGGCTTCCACTACAAGTGGGACATGGGCTGGATGAACGACACCCTGCACTACATGCAGACCGATTTTCCGTGGCGCCCCGGCAACCACGGGCTGCTCACGTTCTCCATCATGTACGCCTTTACCGAGAACTTTATCTGCCCACTGAGCCACGACGAGGTCGTCCACGGCAAGTGCTCGCTGATCGGCCGTATGCCGGGCGACTGGTGGCGTCAGTTTGCCGGCCTGCGCACGCTGGCTTTCTACCAAATGACGCACCCCGGCGCCAAGCTCAACTTTATGGGCAACGAGATTGGCCAGTTTATTGAGTGGCGCTACTACGAGTCCATCCAGTGGTTCCTGACCGAGGAGTACGAGACTCACCGTCATCATCAGGCGTTCATCAAGGCGCTCAACCACCTGTACACCGCCGAGCCCGCCCTGTACGAGCGCGGCTACAACGACGACGGCTTTACCTGGATTGACGCGGACAACTCCAAGCAGTCCATCGTGAGCTTTGTGCGCCAGGGCGAGGACGTCGATGACGACCTGGTGATCCTGATCAACTTTGATCCGGCAAGCTACGAGAGCTTCCGTGTGGGCGTGCCGCGCGAGGGTGACTGGGAGGTCATCTTCGATTCCGACCGTCCCGAGTTCGGTGGCAGCGGATACGCCGGTGAGGAGCCCTACACCTGCTCGAGCGAGCCCTATCCCTGGAACGGGCAAATGGACTCCATCGAGATTAAGGTTCCCGGCCTGGCAGGCGTGGTGCTTAAGCGCCGTGGTCCCAGCAGCTACAAGCCGCCGGTGGTCGAGGCCCCCAAGGCTGCGCCCAAGAAGCGCACGTCCTCGGTGAAGCCCAAGTCTGCGGCTGCCAAGAAGGCTCCGGCTAAGGCGAAGGCAACCAAGCCCGCTGCCAAGGCCACGGCCAAGTCCGCCACGGCCAAAAAGGCAGCCACCAAAAAGGCCGCTACCAAGGCCAAGTCTGCTTCTGTTAAGCCGTCTGCCAAGGATGCGTAACAAAACCGTTACAGCTGTAATTACCCGCCCCGACGAGGCGTAGGATACAAGTCATAACCGTTCCGGGAGAAACATCCCCGGGGGAAAGGAACGTATGAATAAGATCTTCGACAACAAGCAGGAGTTTACCGAGCTCTATCGCGATGCCGTCATGAGCATCAGCGGCAAGAGCGTCGAGGCCGCCAGCGACCTCGACCGCTTTAACGCCCTGGCCAAGCTCGTGGCCGAGAAGGCGCGCACCGTTGCCACCAAGAGTGACGCCCGCGCCACCGCCGAGGGCAAGAAGCGCGTGTACTACTTCTCGATCGAGTTTTTGATCGGCCGACTGCTCGACAACTACCTGCTCAACTTTGGCGTGCGCGACATGGTCGCCGAGGCGCTCGACGACATGGGCTTTGACCTGTCCGTCATCGAGAACCAGGAGCCCGATCCGGCTCTGGGCAACGGTGGCCTGGGTCGTCTGGCCGCGTGCTTCCTGGATTCCATGGCAGCCGAGGGCATTGCCGGCTACGGCAACGGCATGCGCTACCGCTACGGCCTGTTTAAGCAGGAGATCGTCAACGGCAGCCAGGTCGAGGTCACCGACGAGTGGCTCACCCACGGCTATCCTTGGGAAGTCCGTCGTCAGGACAAGGCCGTAACCATCAAGTTTGGCGGCCGCGTCGAGGGCTTTGAGGAGAACGGCCGCACGTTCTACCGCACGGTGGACACGCAGGACATCCTGGCCGTCCCTTATGACATCCCCGTAGTGGGCTATGCCGGCGAGACCGTCAACAAGTTGCGCGTCTGGGCCGCCGAGCCGGTCGAGGAGCACTTTGACCTTGAGGCCTTCAACCGTGGCGACTACGCCCTGGCAGACGCCGAGCGCGCCGAGGCCGAGGCCATCAGCGCCATCCTCTACCCCAACGACGCCGGCGAGCACGGCCGTCTGCTGCGCCTGAAGCAGGAGTACCTGTTTGTCTCGGCCGGCATCTACAGCCTGCTCGACACCTTTGAGAAGGAGCACGGCGAGAATTGGGAGCTGCTGCCGCAGTTTGTGGCCATCCACACCAACGATACCCACCCCGCCATGTGCGGCCCCGAGCTCATGCGTATCCTCATCGACGAGAAGAAACTCGAGTGGGACGACGCCTGGAACATCGTGACGCAGGTCGTGAGCTACACCAACCACACCATCCTGCCCGAGGCTCTGGAGAAGTGGCCCATCGGCACGTTCTCCAAGCTCCTCCCCCGCGTGTACCAGATCATCGACGAGATCAGCCGTCGTTGGCACGAGTCGTTCGACACCACGCAGGAGGGCTGGCAGGAGCGTCTGCGCCAGACCGCCATTCTGTGGGACGGCGAGATTCGCATGGCCAACCTGTCCGTGATCTGCAGCCACAGCGTCAACGGCGTGGCCAAGATCCACTCCGACATCATCAAGAACATCGTGCTCAAAGACTTCTATGCCCTGACGCCCGAGAAGTTCAACAACAAGACCAACGGCATCTCGCACCGTCGCTTCTTTGCCGAGGCCAACCCCACCTATGCCAAGCTCGTGACCGAGGCCATTGGCGATGGCTGGCTGAAGGACGCCTTTGAGCTGGAGAAGCTTAAAAGTTTCCAGAACGACACCGAGTTCCTGAAGGCCGTGGGAGCCTCCAAGCGCGCCAACAAGGAGCGCCTGGCCGCCTACGTTAAGGCCGAGACCGGTCTGGTCATTGACCCTAACACCGTCTTCGATGTTCAGGTGAAGCGCTTCCACGCCTACAAGCGCCAGCTCATGAACATCATGAAGGTGATGGACATCTACAACCGTCGCATCGCCGACCCCAACTTCCACGTGACGCCGACGACCTTCATCTTTAGCGGCAAGGCTGCCTCGAGCTATACCTTTGCCAAGGAGACCATCCGCCTCATTAACTCCGTTGCCGACGTCATCAACAACGACGCCCGCGTCAACGAGGTCATGAAGGTCTGCTTTATCCCCAACTTCCGCGTGAGCAACGCCCAGCTCATCTACCCCGCCGCCGAGATCTCGGAGCAGATCTCCACGGCCGGCAAGGAGGCCTCGGGCACGTCCAACATGAAGCTCATGATGAACGGCGCCATTACGCTGGGCACCCTCGACGGCGCCAACATCGAGATCGCCGACCTGGCCGGCCGCGAGAACGAGGCCATCTTTGGCCTGACCGCTCCCGAGGTCGAGCAGCTCTGGGCATCCAACAGCTACTTTGCGTGGGATACGCTCAACGGCGACCGCGAGCGTCTGGGCCGCGTGATGGACGAGCTCAAGGACAACGCCTTTGCGGGTCTTTCGGGCAACTTCGAGAGCATCTACAACGAGCTCATGAACAACAACGACCCCGACCTGGTTATGGCAGACTTCCGCAGCTACGTGGATGCATGGGAAAAGCTCACCGGCAGCTACGGCGACCAGGAGGCCTGGAACCGCAAGGCCCTGCTCAACACCGCCTCCTCCGGCTGGTTCTCGTCCGACCGCACCATTCGCGAGTACCGCGACGAGATCTGGCACGCATAAAGGCGCGCGAGCTCCCTTTGCCGCACGGCATTATTCGACGGGCGTGGCAGAGCGCCGCGTCCGTCGCTAATGGGTTTAGGAACATCGATGACAGAAGGAGAAATCGATGAGTAAGAAAGAATGCATCGCGATGCTCCTCGCAGGAGGACAGGGCAGCCGATTGGGGGCACTCACCCAAAAGATCGCCAAGCCGGCGGTTAGCTTTGGTGGCAAGTTCCGCATTATCGACTTTTCGCTCTCCAACTGCTCCAACTCGGGCATCGACACGGTGGGCGTTCTGACGCAGTACCGTCCCTACCTGCTGCATGCCTACGTGGGCTCCGGCGAGGCGTGGGATCTGGACAGCCGCGACGGCGGCGTGTCGATCCTGCCGCCGTACGAGACGCAGACCGGCGGCGCCTGGTATGCGGGCACGGCCGACGCCATTACGCAGAACCTCGACTACATCAAGGCCAACGACCCCAAGTACGTCCTGATTCTTTCGGGCGATCACCTGTATCGCATGGACTACCGCAAGATGCTCAAGACGCACATTGAGAACAACGCCGACCTCACGGTGAGCGTTATGCCCGTGCCGTGGGAGGAGGCCAGCCGCTTTGGCATCCTGACCACCGACCCCGAAGACGGCCGCATCACCAAGTTTACCGAGAAGCCCGAGAAGCCCGATTCGAACCTCGCGTCCATGGGCATCTACATCTTCTCGGCCGACGTGCTGATCGAGGCGCTCGAGGAGGACGCTCTGGACCAGCGCTCGAGCCACGACTTTGGCAAGGACATCATCCCCAAGCTGCTCGGTGAGAACAAGCGCCTGTACAGCTACGAGTTCCACGGCTTTTGGAAGGATGTTGGCACCATCGCCAGCTTCCACGAGACCTCGATGGACCTGCTGGGCAACAACCCCGAGTTCGATCTGTTCGACAAGAACTTCCCCATCATGTCCAACATCACTACGCGTCCGCCGCACTACATTGGCCCGGACGGCCGCCTGGACGACTGCCTGGTCTCCAACGGCTGCAAGATCTACGGCACCGCTCGCCACTCGATCCTTTCGACCGATGTCATCATCGAGGAGCGCGCCGTGGTCGAGGACTCCGTGCTGCTGCCGGGTGCGCACGTTAAGAGCGGCGCGCACATCTGCCGCGCTATTTTGGGCGAGAACTCCACGGTCGAAGAGGGCGTGAAGCTCGGCTCTGTCGATACCACCAAGGATACGGCCGTCGTTGGAAATGACGTCGTTATCGGGAAGGGGGAATGATCCGATGATCAATCGCAAGGCCATCGGTTACATCACCGCTAACTACTCTTCGACCTACGGCAGCGTGCTGCTCAAGGACCGCCCCATCGCGTCCGTTCCGTTTTTGGGCCGCTACCGCCTGATCGACTTCCCGCTGTCCAACATGATGAATGCCGGCATCAAGACCGTCGGCGTCGTCATGCCGGGCAACTACCGCTCGCTGATCGACCACGTGGGCTCGGGCAAGGACTGGGGCCTGGACCGCAAGAAAGGCGGCCTGTTCATGGTGCCCGGCAACGCGTATGGCACCACCAAGGGCGGCATGCGCTTCCTGCTGCGCGACATCATCTCCAACAAGACGCTGTTCCAGCGCTCGGACATGCCCTATGTTGTGATGATGGGCACCAACATCATCTTTAACATGGACCTCAACACCATCATCGAGGCGCACGAGAACTCCGGTGCCCAGATGACCGTGGTGTACTGCAAGGCCACGCGCAACGTCGATGACGAGACCAAGCTCGAGATTAACGAGAACGGCCGCCTGACGGGCGTGAGCGCCGGCGTCGTGTACGGCGACAACGCCTCCATGGACTGCTGCATCGTCAACCGCGAGACGCTGCTCGAGATCATCGACCACTACCAGGCCGCCGACTATCTGGACCTGCTCGAGGCACTCCAGGGCGACTTTGGCAACATCGACGTGTGCAGCTACGAGTACAAGGGCGAGGTCGTGGGCGTGTTTAGCGAGAAGTCGCTGTATCGCCGCAGCATGGACCTGCTCGACCAGACCGTCGCCGACCAGCTCTTCGATCCCGAGCGCCCGATCCTGACCAAGGCTCACGACGTGCCGCCTTCGCGCTATGCGACCGGCAGCCACGCGTGCAACTCGATCATCTCGGCCGGCTGCATCATCAAGGGCACCGTGCGCAACTCAATCCTGTCACGCGGCGTCGTGGTCGAGGAAGGAGCTTCGGTGACCAACTCGATCATCAACCAGAGCTGCATCATCAAGAGCGGCGCCCGCGTTGAGAACGCCATTCTGGACAAGAACAACGTGGTTCCCACCAACACCGAGCTTCGCGGCACGCCCGAGAACATCCTGGTGCTGGGCAAGGCTCCGTTAACTTCCGACACCACCATCGTACGTTAACGTTGGCACCGCAACATCGCTCGTAACATGTAGAATAGCCGCCCGGTTAGCGCCAGGCGGCTATTCTCGAATTGCAACATGGGAGACAATATGGCAGATTCCAGTAAAAAGATGCAGATCGTGTTTGCCTCGGCCGAGTGCGCGCCGTTTGTGAAGACCGGCGGCCTGGGCGACGTGGCGGGCTCGCTGCCTGCGGCGCTCGTGCGCGCCGGCGCCGAGGTTATCGTGATGGTGCCCAAGTACGCCACCATCAAGGACGAGTACAAGGCACAGATGGAGCACTTCTCCGACTTTTACGTGAGCCTGGGCTGGCGCAACGAGTACTGCGGACTCGAGAAGCTCGAGCACGACGGCGTCACCTATATGTTCATCGACAACGAGCGCTACTTTGCGCGCGACTATCCGTACGGCTTCTTTGACGACGGCGAGCGCTTTGCGTTCTTCTCCAAGGCCATCACCGAGAGTCTGCAGCACCTGCCGGCCGGCTTTGAGTGCGACATACTGCACTGCAACGACTGGCAAACGGCACTGGCGCCCGTGTTCTTGCGCGAGTTCTACCAGGGCCTGCCGCTGTACGACCGCGTCAAGACCGTGTTCTCGATCCACAATGTGGCGTTCCAGGGCCAGTTTAGCGACACCGTGATGGAGGACATCCTGGGTGTGGCGCACATTCCGGCGGCCGCCTCGCAGCTGCGTTGCGACGCCTGCAGCATCAACTACATGCTGGGCGCCCTGCGCTATGCCGACGCCATCACTACGGTGAGCCCCACCTATGCCAACGAGATCCAGACGCCCGAGTTTGGCGAGGGCCTGGACGGCGTGCTGCGCGAGCGCTCCTATGCGCTGCAGGGCATCCTGAACGGCATTGATGTGGCAGGCTTTGACCCGGCGACCGACAAGCGCATTGCCGCCAACTACACCGTGGAGGACCGTTCCGGCAAGGCCGTGTGCAAGGCCAAGCTGCAGGAAGAGCTGGGGCTCGAGGTTCGCGACGACCGCCCGCTCATGGTGATGGTCACGCGCCTGACGCGCCAAAAGGGCATGGACCTGGTCATGTACGCGCTCGACCGCATTCTGGCCGGCGGCGTGCAGGTGGCGGTGCTGGGCACCGGCGACCGCGACTACGAGGACGGCCTGCGCTACTTCCAGGACAAGTACCCCGGCACCATGGCCGCGCGCATCGAGTTCGATCCGGCGCTGTCGCAGCGCATGTATGCTGCCGCCGACATGTTCCTGATGCCGTCGAAGTTTGAGCCCTGCGGCCTGTCGCAGATCATCGCCATGCGCTACGGCACCCTGCCCATCGTGCGCGAGACCGGTGGTCTGAAGGACACCGTGATCCCGTATAACGAGTTTACCGGCGAGGGCACGGGATTCTCGTTTAGTAACTTTAACGGCGACGAGATGGGCGACGCCGTGTTCCGCGCGGCACGCCTGTTCTGGGACAACCGCGATGCCTGGAACCAACTGGTCACGCAGGCCATGAGCCAGGACTTTAGCTGGACACGCTCGGCCGACAAGTATCTGGACCTGTACTTCTTTATGCATCCGGAGATTGAGAGGCCGGCGGCTGTTGTCGACGAGCCTGAGGCTGTTGCTGAACCGGTGGCCGCTGAGGCCGAGCCTGCGGCGCCCCTTAATGAGCCCGCTGCCGCTGATGAGCCCAAGGCCGAGGAGAAGCCGGTTGAGCCTGAGCCCGCAAAGGCCGAGCCTGAGGTGAAGGCTGAGGTTGCTCCTGAGCCCGAGTCCGTGGAGAAGCCTGCTGCGAAGCCTGCGGCAAAGAAGACCGCGACTCGTAAGACGACGGCTAAGAAGACAAAGACCACGAAGGCCGCTGCGAGCAAGACTGCGACTGCGAGCAAGGCCACCGCTGCCAAGACAACGACCGCGCGCAAGCGCACCACCGCCGCTGCCAAGAAAGCCGCCGAGGCCGAGGCTGCTCCCGAGGTAAAGGCCGAGGTCGCAGAGGCCAAGCCGGCCGCCAAGGCTCCGGCAAAGACCGCTGCCAAGAAGACGACCACGACCGCCAAGAAGGCAACGACCGCCAAGAAGGCCACGGCGGCGAAGTCGACGACCAAGGCCGAGGCAACTGTCGAGGCCAAGCCGTCCGCCAAGACCACCACGCGCAAGCGCACTACGACGACGGCCAAAAAGACCACGGCCAAGGCTGCTGCTCCCAAGGCAGAGGCTAAGGCCGAGGACAAGCCCGCAGTAAAGCCCAAGCCGGCACCGAAGGCCGCTGAGGTCAAGACCGCTCCGAAGGCTACGGCAAAGGTCGAACCCGCCAAGGAGGCACCGGTCTCCCCCGCCGCTTCGACCGAGGAAAAGGCTCCGACCAAGAAGACGTCCGTCCGTAAGGCAACGGCCACCCGCAAGCGCCGCTAGCCCACAGACGATCCAAAACCTCATCAAACCCTAAGCAAGGGGCGCTCCAACCGGGCGCCCCTTCGCTGTAGATAGTTGGTAAAACGATTTTCTAGGACAACCGTTCGCCGATGGTAAACGGATGTTGTTTATACACCCTGTGTACTACAGATATACTTACATCTTAGGCGTAAAACCCATGGCCCGCAGGCCATGATTCTATTGAACTGGACCGTACTATGAGATTGATACACAACAGCCGTCTGCCGCAGTTTCGCACTCCGTTTGGCGCTGTGACCACTGGAACTTCCGTTTCCCTCTCGGTGATTTTGGAGGATGCCGATCCCAACCAGGCAACGCTTACGTTGCGTACCTGGGTCGATGAGATCGGTGAGTCTCGGTATCCCATGACGCACGAGGGCGACGGCATATTTACCGTAGAGCTTGAGTACACCGAGCCCTGTCTTATCTGGTACAGCTTTATCTGCAATATCGAGGGCCAGCCCGAGGTCCGCTTGGGCGCACCGCAGGGTCGCACCGGTGGCGAGGGTGTAACTTACGACTACGCCGAGGTGCCGTCCTTCCAGATTACCGTCTATAAGCACCGCGAAGTGCGTCCCGAGTGGTACGAGCGTGGCATGGTCTACCAGATCTTCCCCGATCGCTACGCCCGCGACGAGCACTGGCGCGAGCGCACGCTGGCCGAGGTCGAAAAACCACGCAACGGAATCCAGCGCCGCATGGTCGAGGACTGGAACAAGCCGCCCGTGTACGAGCGCGCCGAAGACGGCTCCATCAAAACCTGGGACTTCTACGGCGGGGCGCTCAAGGGCATCCAGGAAGACCTGCCTCGCATCGCCGAGCTGGGCTTTACAGCCATCTACCTCAACCCCATTTTTGAAGCTGCGAGCAACCACCGCTACGACACGGCCGACTACACCAAGATCGACCCGATCCTGGGCACCGAGCAGGACTTTACCGAGCTGTGCCAGGCGGCCGAGAAGCTGGGCATCTCCATCATTCTGGATGGCGTCTTCAACCACACAGGCGACGACTCGATCTACTTTAACCGCTACGGCAACTACCCCGGTGTGGGCGCGTGGCAGAGCGAGGATTCGCCGTGGCGCGATGCGTTTTATTTCCACGAGGACGGCTCGTACGACTGCTGGTGGGGCGTGGGCAACATGCCCGCCATCAATGAGAGCTCCGAGCTGGTACGCGAGCGGCTTCTGGGCAAGGACGGCGTGATCCGTAAATGGCTACGTGCCGGCGCTCATGGCTGGCGCCTGGACGTCGCTGACGAGCTTTCCGACGACTTCCTGGCCGAGATCAAAAAGGCCGTGCTCGCCGAGAAGCCTGATGCACTGTTGCTCGGCGAAGTCTGGGAAGACGCCTCCAACAAGATCAGCTACGGCCATCTGCGTCGCTACCTACAGGGCTCCGAGTTGGACTCTGCTATGGATTACCCCTTCCGCGACATGGTCATCGGCTTTTTGATGGGCTACAAGAACGCCTACGAGGCCGCTGAGGATATCGAGACCCTGCGCGAGAACTACCCGAGCGAGGCATTGTCCTGCGCGCTCAACCTGCTGTCGAGCCACGACCGCCCGCGTATCATCTCGGTGCTCGGCGGCGGCCCCGACGAGTCGCAGCTGCCCGAGTGCGAGCGCAGCAAATGGCGCCTGGACGAGAACTCGATGGGCCTGGCCAAGAGCCGTTTTTGGCTCGCCACGCTCATGCAGATGACCTTCCCCGGCGTGCCTTCGATCTACTACGGCGACGAATATGGCCTGGAGGGTCTAACCGATCCGGGCAACCGCCGCACCCTGCCGACCAAGGACCAACTGCACGACTTCGACACGCTGGCTATTGTCAAAAACGCCTCCGCCGTACGCCGCGCACTGCCGTTTATGATTGACGGCGAGATCAAGGCCTTCGCGCTCAACGACGAGGTGCTGGCATACAACCGCACGGGCAAGGATGGCGAGTCCGCGACGGTTATCATCAACCGTAGTCTGCGCAATTCGCACCGCGTGACGATTCCGGCGCTCGATGAATGCGCGAGTGACGTGATCAGCGGTCACGAGTGCGAGATCCACAACGGCACGGTCACGCTCGATTTGTATCCGCTGGGCTCGTCGATCATCTATCATCATGCCGAGCAGCGCTTGCAGGAGCCGCTCGATCACGGCGCGGGCGTTGTGTGCCATATCACCTCGGTACCGACCGATGACGGCAAGCCCGGCACGATCGGCGCACCCACGCGTCGCTTTATCGACCATCTGTCCGCTATGGGCATGCGCTACTGGCAGGTCCTGCCTGTCAACCCAACGGACTTCTTCCGCTCCCCTTACGCCGGTCCCTCAGCTTTTGCGGGCAATATCGACCTGCTGCCCGAGAGCCGCGAGGAGCTGGCCGCCGACTTTGAAACCTGGAAGGCCCGTGGCGGCGAAGATGCCGATCCGCTCTACACCGCGTTTAAACATCGCAACGCCGATTGGCTCGAGAAATACTGCGTCTACATGGCCGTTAAGAAGTACTTTGAGGGCGAGTCGCGCCACGATTGGCCGACGGATGTCGCGCGCTACAACGAGCACCTGATTGACGACAAGCGTTTCCACGACGAGGCAGAGCTGCAGGCGTACATGCAGTACCGCTTTGACCTAGCCTGGTGCGAGCTCATGAACTACGCGCACAAGAAGGGCATCGAGGTCATCGGCGATATCCCGATGTATGTCTCGGACGATTCGGCCGATGCATGGAGCGAGCCCGAGAACTTCTGGTTGTCCGATACCGGCAAAGCGATTGAGATTTCCGGTGCGCCGCCCGACAACTTTGCGCCCGAGGGCCAGGTGTGGGGCAACCCCACCTTCCGTTGGGATCACATGAAGCAGAACGGCTATAGCTGGTGGATGGACCGTCTGCGTCGCGCGTTCTCGCTCTACGACCGCGTGCGTCTGGACCACTTCCTGGGCTTCCACAGCTACTTTAGCATCCCCGCCGGCAAGGCCTGTGCCGATGGCCGCTGGCTTGCGGGCCCGGGCAAAGACCTGTTCCAGACCGCCTATGACGAGCTGGGTCCGCTCAACTTTATCGCCGAGGACTTGGGCTATCTGACGCCCGGTGTTCGCGCCATGGCTTCGACTTGCGGCTTCCCCGGTATGGACGTACTGGAGTTTAGCGATTACGACGTTCGTTGCGGCGTGCACCCTACGCCCGGCAAGATCCTGTACACATCGACTCACGACACGTCGACGCTCGCGGGTTGGTGCACGCGCTCCTTTGCGGGCGGCGACGAGCCGAGCGGTCTTGAGGTGGCAGCCAAGCTGATGAGCGACGCGCTGACAAGCGACGCTCCCCTGGTGATGATGCCGCTGCAGGACGTGCTGGGGCTTGGCGACGACACGCGAATGAACGTACCGGGCGTGGCCACGGGCAACTGGACCTGGCAGGCTGACGAGGCCGACGTTGCGGCCGCTGAGGGCAAAACCGCACAGCTCCTGCGCAACACGCATAGATTCTGGGGCGAAGCGTGATAAAACGCCCGATATAGGGTACAGTTACAGACGTTTGAATTTTTGCGGGCAGAGTAATCTGCCCGCTTTGTGCTGAAAAGGAAGTATTATGGCGCGCTACGATTACAAGTGCTCGAGCTGCGGCAACGTGTTTGAGGTTGAGCATCCCATGTCCGAGACCCCCGAGGTCGTGTGCCCCAACTGCGGCGCTCCGGCCGCCAAGACGTTCTCGGCCAGCGGCATCAAGTTTGAGGGCAGCGGCTTCTACAACACCGACCAGCGCAGCGGTGGCTCAAGCACCAGCGCCACCAGCGGCTGCTGCGCCAACTGCCCGCATAACCACTAGAAACCAATCAGCCCCGCGACCGACACCAATCGCGGGGCTGTTTCTTTAGCTGCCCAGGCTTCCTTATGAGTTGCGGTGAAATAAGGACTGTTTGGCGGGCAGAAGCCGCTATTCAATCCCTATTTCACCGCAACTTAGTCGTTACTTGTGGACCAGGCGGGCGCAGAAGTGGCCGTCGTAGGAGTCGGCATTTACCGGCACGCTTTGGAAGAGGCCTCGATCATTCTGGCGTACGGATACGAGCTTCTTGGCCTGATCGAACTCGGGGAGTTGCAGAATCTGCGCCTCGGAGAGCGGTGCCACGCTAAAGCCGGCACCCTCGGGAGAGCTCAAGAACGCTTCCACGACCTGCGTGTTCTCCTCGTCGAAAACCGAGCACGTCGCATAGATGAGCTCGCCGCCGGCAGCCACGCGCGCAGCAGCCTCTTTGAGCATCGTAAGCTGCAGTTTGGGCAGCTCAACCGTCACATCTTTTTCGGTCAGGCGCCACGGTATCTCAGGATGACGGCGCATGGTTCCGGTGCCAGAGCACGGCACATCGATAAAGACCGTGTCGAACTTAACCGGCTCGCCAAGCATGGCATCAAACGATGTGAGCACCTCATTAAGCTCGCAGGCATCACCCGAAACCGTGCGAACGCCCTGAATACCGGCCTTATGCAGACGAGCGAGATTCAGATCGCACTTGCGATCATGCAGATCGAGCGCCGTATGCTGACGCTCATAGCCCGCACGCTTGGCCTGGCACATCATCACATAGGTCTTGGTACCACGGCCGGCACCAATCTCAAGGCAGCTACCAGGACGCGTGGCAGCTGTGGCGATAAGCTGGGCGTTAAGGTCCGAGGCCACGGCAGCAGCACGCTCAAATACGCCCGACGCAACCGAAACCTGAGCATCGACCGGAGCATGACAGCCCGGGAAGACAGGCGCGACGAGCTGCGAGATATACGGATCGGGCTTAGTCGCAAAGGCGTTCTCATGCAGGGCCAGCGGTGCGGGGGCCAGATTGCCGGCAAAGTTAAGCGCACCCTCTGGCGTGTCAAACGACGCCATAATGCGAGCGCACAGCCAGCGCGGCAAGCCCATCAGGCGCGACAGACGAACCAAGCGTCGCTCGGACTCATCCACGTCGGATGCCGTGGCAAAGTCCTCAACATTGTCCGCAACCTTATGCAGTACAGCATTGGCCAAGCCGGCGGCGGACTTAGCACCGCAACGAACCAGTTCAACACCCTGACTTACGGCAACACGGCCCGGCGTATGCAGGTAGAGCATCTCGAAGGCCGAGATACGAAGCGCCATGCGAACGCGCGGCGCAACCTTTTTGGGCTTATCGAGAAACTGATCGAGCAGCTCGTCCAAAATACCCTGCGTGGCGGCAACACCCAGCGCCAAGCGGGCGGCAAAAGCGGAATCGCGCTGGTCAATAGCCTTGGCCGATGCGCGAGAGGACAGCACGTCGCGTGCATACATGCCGCGGCGATCGGCCTCCATCAGCACATCGAGCGCAAGCTTGCGCGCGGGAGACAGCCTGCTCATGACAAAACACCCCAGATAAGATCGGCACCCTGCAGGCCAGCAGACCAAGCAGAAGCAGTCATAGCACGCTTGCCATCGGGCTTAACCTCGAGCAGTTCAACCGAGCCATCAGAAAGGCCCAGGTAAACACGCTTGGCCTTAACGAGAACCTGACCCTCGCCGAGCGACACATCAGCCGCCGCAGCATCGAGCACACGCACGGTCTTGCCGGCAATCACGCAACGAGCAGGCGCGGTATCGGACGAAGCGAGCACATGACGCACGCAATCGAGCGCCGCCATTTGCGGATCCAAGCGCATCTCCTGCTTAGAAATCCTGGCAGCATGGGTAACGAGCGCCTCATCCTGTTCAGTCCACACGGCAGTGCCATCGGCAAGAGAGGGAAGCGTATCGGTAAGCAGTTTGCCGCCGAGCTCAGCGAGCTCCATGGTCAGCGCCTCAGCATGCTTACCGGCAACCGAGGTCGAGGCCTGCGCACAATAGGCGCCGGTATCCACGCCATGCCCAATGCGCATAATAGAAACGCCAGCAATCTCATCACCAGCAAGAATGGCACGCTGAATAGGAGCAGCCCCACGCCAACGAGGCAGCAAGGACGCATGAACATTCACAATACCAAGCGGCGCCATATGCAGCACCTCATCAGGCAAAATACAGCCATAAGCAGCCACACAGAAAATATCAGCCTGGGCAGCCTGGAGCACCTCAACAACCTCAGGCGTCATACGATTAGCCTCAACAACCGGCAACCCCAGCTCAAGCGCCTTAGCCTTAACAGGAGACGGCTCTAGCTTCTTACCTCGCCCACGAACAGCATCGGGACGAGTAATAACGAGCGCAACCTCATTACCAGCCGCAACAAGCGAAGTCAGCGAAGGCACAGCAAAATCAGGCGTACCCATAAACACAATACGCATAAAAGTTAGTCTCCTCTCAACCAAAGCCGAGACGGCTACAAAGAACAGCGGAAAGCCAAGTCACCAGCCCATCCGCAATAACATTTCAACAAGAACAAATATACCCAAAACCAAAGAAAGAGCCGCAATAAAAGCAGCTCTTTCAGCAAAGCACCTATCAGCGAAGACGCCCATCCCTGGCCCGACGGCACCTGGGCGAGACAAGCAGCGTCAACGTAGTCCCCGGGGCGCCTGCCTATATCGTCCCGCGCGCAGTTTCGCAGCGCAGCGAGAATGTTTGAGCACGGGATGATATGTGGGCGCTCAGCACCGGGGACGGACAAACCTACTCCGTCTCGCCCGGTCGAGCGCCGCGGGCCAGGGCGTCCTGGTACTCCTTGACTGCCTTGATCCTCTGCATCGGCTTCAGTCGCTCGAACATGGTGTTGCCGTGCAGGTGATCGATCTCATGCTGCAGGCACACGCAGAACAGATCGCCCGAGGCCTCATAGCGAATCAGGTTGGCGTCCAGGTCATACGCCTCGACGACGACATGGTCGGGACGCTCGATCTCACAGCTAATGCCAGGAATGGATAGGCAGCCCTCGCTATACGGAACGAGATGGTCGCTTTGCTCGACAATCACGGGATTGATGAGCACGTACGGGTCGTAGTCGTTCTTGTCGCTGTAGTCGCAGTCGATGGTGACGAGCTGAATAAGCTCGCCGATCTGCGGAGCAGCCAGGCCGCAGCCGCCGTTCTCGAACATCATCTTCTTCATCTTCTCGGCAAGCGCCTCGATCGCCGGGGTGATCTCCTCGATGACGGCGCACTCCTGGCGCAGACGAGGGTCGGGCGACAGTACGATTCCGTTGGCTTCCATGGCCATCCTTTCGGGTTGTTACATCAAATCATAGGCGTCGACGTCAACGCTCACGCTCACGCCGCGCACAGAGCCCACCTCTTTGAGGCAGGCGTCGATATCATAAGAGACATGGTACCCCACGGGCGACTTCACAAGCAGATGGAAGCGGTAACGGTCCTTGGCTCTCTCGATTACACACGAAGCCGGGCCTAGCACCTGCGGCACGGCACTCCCCGCCCGCAAAAAATCGGGCGCGGCGGCATGCCAGCGGCGCTTAAGAAGCTTTGCAATGCGCCCAATGTAGTCCTGCGCGTCGTCTCGGTTCGCCGACCACACCAAAATGTTGACCAGACGCACAAACGGCGGATACAGCGCGTCGCGACGCTGGTCCAGGTCGTAGTCGGTAAAGATCGAACGGTCGTGCTTAGCGACGGCGCGAATGACCGGATCCTCGGGCAGGTAGGTCTGGATGATCACCTCACCGGGACGATCGCCGCGACCGGCACGGCCCGCCACCTGTTCCAGCAGATCGTAGGCGCGCTCCCCTGCGCGGAAATCGGGCAGCTTGAGGGCGAAGTCGGCATTGACCACGCCCACGAGCGTGACCTCGGGAAAATCGAGACCTTTAGCGATCATCTGGGTACCCAGCAACACGGCGCAATCCGCCGCATCGAACTGCTCGAGCAGCTTTTTGTGCGCATCCTTGCCACGCGTGGAATCGGCATCCATGCGAATGATGGAAACGTCCTCGGGAAGCAACTGGTGCAGTGCGTCCTCGATCTGCTGCGTGCCCAGGCCCATTTTTGCCAGGTAGCGACTGCCACATTTGGGGCAACGACTCGTGGGCGCGGGATACGGCTGCACGCGCCAGGAGGATCCGCATGTGTGACATTGCAGCGTGTGCGTGCGCTCGTGATACGTAAGCGCTGTGGAGCAGTGGTTGCAGGTGGGAACGCAGCCGCACTCGCGACACATCAAAAACGGCGCAAAGCCACGGCGGTTATGCAGCAGCACAGCCTTCTCGCGACGCTCGACCACACGCTCCAAGCCCTCCATCAAGGGTTTTGAGAACATGGAGCGGCTGCCGTGTGAAAACTCGCGGCGCAAGTCGGCAATCCGAACCGTAGGCAGGACTGCATGTCCCGGGCGCTCGGGCATCTCGACACGTGTCCAAGTGGCACCGTTATACGTGCCACGGCGGCAGCGGTCGAGGGCCTCGGCAGAAGGCGTGGCGGAGCCCAGCACGAGAGGGCAGCGATAGCGCCGCGCCATCTCGGCCGCCACCTCGCGCGCATGGTAGCGCGGGCTGGAACCCTGCTTGTAGCTGGTCTCGTGCTCCTCGTCGATGATGATGAGGCCTAAGTCGCTGAGCGGGCAAAAGAGCGCCGAGCGGGCGCCCACGACCACGCGGGCCGCACCGCTGGCAACCATGTCCCACTGGTCCAGGCGCTCGCCGGCCGAAAGCCGCGAATGGAACACGGCGACCGTCTCGCCAAAGCGCGAACGAAAGCGGCCGACGGTCTGGGCCGTCAGCGAGATCTCGGGCACCAGCACGCAGGCCGAGCGACCTGCTGCGAGCACGCGCTCGATGGCGGAGAGGTAAACCTCGGTTTTGCCGGAGCCGGTGACGCCGTCGACCAGCACCACGTCGCCATGAGCGTCCAGACGGGCGCGCTCAATCTGCGCGAGTGCCTGTTGCTGGCCGTTGGTAAGGGAGACCGGCGCCTTGCCGCTTGCCGAGGACAGCGTGGTCTGCTCGCTGCAGCCACGCCATGCACGGCGCTCCTCAACCACCACGACGCCGCGCTTTTCGAGCGCCTTGATGGTCGCCGACATACTGTTATAGAGAAGGTTGAGGTCGCGCGTCGTGACAGGACCACACTGGAGCGCCTCGATGAGTTGGCGCTGGCGGACCGCGGTCTTGGGCGGCGTGTAGTCAAAGCCTTCGGGCGTAAGCATCACCCAGCGGTTTTGGATGGGTTTGACGGCTGGACGTTCAACCGTCCACACACCGTCGTCGCCCTTGACCACACGCGGGCTGCCACCCGGAGGCAAGAACAGGCGCAGACACTCGGAAAGCGTCGCGACATACTCGCGGCTCATCCAACGTGCGATGCGGGCGGCTTCGGCGGTAAAGAGCGGTTTGCTGAGGATGGCCTCGATGGGCTTGATGCGCACCGGGTCGAGGGAGTTGTTGCCCGGCAGATCGCCCAGATCAGGCGCAATGTCGACGACATAGCCCGCGGCGGCACGGTTACCAAAGTGGACCAGGACCGTGGATCCGATCTGGACCTCGTTGGCAAGGGACTCGGGGATGCCGTAAGCAAACGGTTCCGACAGCGCACGGGTGGGGATGTCGAGGACCACGCTCGCGTAGGCGGCAGGGGGCTCGGGCGAAGGCTTAGACTGAGCCGAGGCAGCGGCAGGCTTGGGCTTCACCGGAGCTTCCTCCGGTTCCGGCAAACCAAACAGCGACAGTTGTTGAGCCATACACCACCTCTAACGAACGGACCTGAAAGGGGTGGGACAAAACAATCAGTAGAGTTTGTCCCATGGCCGATACGAGTGTCGAGCTCGTTGCGACACTCGAACATGGGACAAACACTACTGATTATTTTGTCCCAGCAACCCACTCATCGGTACAGAAACAAGAGCCCCGCTCGGGTGAACGGGGCTCGGATACATGCATTTGCGCGTCTACTACAGCGCCATCGTGCGAGCGCGGTCGATACGCGCCAGGCAGTCGTCGCGGCCGACGAGCGCCATGGTCTCGCCCAGCGGAGGGCTCACCATGTTGCCGCAGACGGCGACGCGCACGGCCTGGAACACCACGCGCTTCTTGAGGTCCATCTGCTCGGGCAGCGGCTCAAGCGCGGCGTCGATGGCCTCGGCAGTCCACTTGTCCACGCCCTCGAGCGCGGCCTTGGCGGCATCCAGAATGGCGCCCATGCCTTCCTTAGCCAGGCCCTTGTTAACGGATTTCTCGTCATACTCGAGCGTCTCGGCCGTAGCAAAGATGGGAGCGGCGACGGTCACGGCGTCGGCCGGCATCTTGGTGCGCGGCTTGACGATGGCGGCAAGCGCATCAATCCAGTCCTCGCCGTACTCGACGTTGCCCTCGATGAGACCTGCCTCGTGCAGTTCGGGGACCATGATTTCATCGGCAAACTGCGCGTCGGACATGCCGTTGATGTACTCGGCATTGACCCAATCGAGCTTCTTGGGATCGAAGGTCGCCGGGTTCTTGGAGATGCGGTCGAGCGAGAACTTGCTGGCTAGGACATCGCGCGGGATGATCGTGGTCTCGCCGTCGAGCGACCAGCCGAGCAGCGCCAGGTAGTTGACGAAGGCGTCGGAAAGGTAACCGGCGTCGCGGTACTCCTCCACCGAAGTTGCGCCGTGGCGCTTGGAGAGTTTCTTACCGTCGGCGCCCAGGATCATGGAGATGTGGGCGAACGTGGGCACGGGCGCGCCGAGGGCCTCGTAGACCATGACCTGGCGCGGGGTGTTGGACAGGTGGTCGTCGCCGCGGATGACATGGGTGATCTTCATCATAGCGTCGTCGACGACGGTCGCGAAGTTGTACGTGGGCGTGCCATCGGAGCGGAAGATGACAAAGTCGTCGAGCTCCTTGGCGTCGAAGGTCACCTCACCGTGAACGGCGTCGTGGATGACGACGTCGCCGCGGTCCTCGGGCACCTTGATGCGCAGGACGTAGGACTCGCCGGCCTCGATGCGGCGGCGGGCCTCCTCGGGATCAAGATCGCGGCAACGACGCTGATAGCCCTGGAAGGGGTCCTTGCGCTCCTGCGCGGCCTTGCGGTCGGCGTCGAGCTGCTCCTTGGTGCAGAAGCAGGGATAGGCCTTGCCCTCGTCCCAAAGCTTCTGGGCGGCCTGCTTGTACAGGTCCAGGCGCTCGGTCTGGGCATAGGGGCCATAGTCGCCGCCCACCTCGGGACCCTCGTCCCAATCCAGGCCCAGCCAACGCATGGCGCGCAGGATGATCTGCGTGTTCTCGTCGGTGGAGCGGGTGGGGTCGGTGTCGTCGATGCGCAGGATGAACGTGCCGCCGTTTGCGCGGGCGAAAGCCCAGTTATAGATAGCGGTGCGGGCGCCGCCGATGTGCAGCTTGCCCGTCGGTGAGGGTGCAAAGCGGACGCGAACGTCTGATGCCATGGAAATCTCCTCGATTGCAGGATGGATGTCTAACCGCATCAGTATAAAGCATCAAAGCAACCTCCGCACAAAGGGCACCGACACACTCATTGGGGACAGACTTAAATGACCATTCGTTGGGGACATTCTTCGAAGCTAACTGAACAGGAGTGTCCCAAACTGCCGTCACTTGGGGACGTTCCTAGACTGCCGGCAGAAAAGGACCGTCCCCAAGTGACGGCACATAAGGAACGTCCCCAGGTGCCGTAAGAGTGTTCCTATTGGCTGGTCATTTAAGTCTGTCCCCAATGAGTAGGTGCGGAAAGGGTGTGAATGTTTGATTTACGCGCTATGATGTGCCCTTGCATAGAGAGCCCGGCGGAATGGTAACGGTCGCTGGGACACGTTTTTGAAAGGACAATCATGTCAGAAGAACTTCGTTCCATCCCACCCCAACACGGGTCCTTTGTTTTTACGTCGGAGTCGGTGACCGAAGGTCATCCCGATAAGATCGCTGATCAGATCAGTGACGCCGTCCTCGACGCAATCCTCGCCAAAGAAATAGAGCTGCAGGAGCAGGGCTATATTGCGCCCAACGGTGTGCCCGCCAACGTGGAGAACGTCCGCTGCGCCTGCGAGACCCTCGTGACCACCGGCACGGTCATCGTCGCCGGCGAGATTCGCACCCAGGCCTACGTCGACGTACAGGAAATCGCCCGCGGCGTCATCCGCCGCATTGGCTACAACCGCGCCAAGTTCGGTTTTGACTGCGACACCTGCGGCGTTATGAGCCTCATCCACGAGCAGTCGCCCGATATCGCCCAGGGCGTTGACGAGTCCTTCGAGACCCAGACCGGCGCTACCACCGACCCGATCGACCTGATCGGCGCCGGCGACCAGGGCATGATGTTCGGTTATGCCTCCAACGAGACCAAGACCCTCATGCCCATGCCGCACTACCTGGCAAGCCGCCTGGCCGAGCGCCTGGCTGCCGTGCGCCATGACGGAACCCTGCCCTACCTGCGCCCCGACGGCAAGACCCAGGTCACGGTGCGCTACGAGGAAGGCAAGCCCGTGGAGGTCACGACCATCGTCATCTCCACGCAGCACGCCGCCGAGATTGAGGGCATGGGCAAGATCAAGGCCGACCTCATCGAACACGTCATCACCCCGGTCATGGCCGCCGAGAACATGCCGTGGGACAACGCGGACATCTACGTGAACCCCACCGGTCGCTTTGTCGTGGGCGGCCCCATGGGCGACACGGGCCTCACCGGCCGCAAGATCATCGTCGACACCTACGGCGGCTACGGCCGTCACGGCGGCGGCGCCTTTAGCGGCAAGGACTGCACCAAGGTTGACCGCTCCGCCGCGTATGCCGCGCGCTGGGTCGCCAAGAACGTGGTCGCCGCCGGTCTGGCCGACCGCTGCGAAGTCGAGCTTGCCTACGCCATCGGCGTTTCCAAGCCCCTCTCAATCATGGTCGACACCTTCGGTACCGCGCATGTTGCCGAGGACAAGATCGTCGAGGCCGTCGAGAAGACCTTCGACCTGCGCCCGGGCGCGATCATCCGCGACCTGGACCTGCGTCGACCGATCTACGAGAAGACGGCAGCCTACGGCCACTTCGGCCGCGAAGACGCCGACTTCACCTGGGAGAATACCGACCGAGTCGAAGAACTCAAAGCAGCCTGCGGCCTGTAAATAGGTTCGCAGAGCCCAGACAGCAAAGCATTAGAACCAAAAGAAGTACCGGCCCCAACCGGTACTTCTTTTTATTTACACGGTGGTGTGAATATTTCGATGCGCAATGAACAGCACGTCCCCAGCTGATAAATTTTGACATCCAGCCACTCCAACCATGTATCCTAAGTTCTGAGGGCTTTGGTATTTGGTCGGTCGCGAGTTCCGCACGAGCCGGAGGCCACTTAATGTGGCCTCCGTGCGAGCCAGGACTGTAGAGCAGGCGACCAAATACCAAAGCCCTCGGAACGACGGGATAGAACAGGAGCACCCATGGCAGGCAAGCCGCAAACACTAGCTACGACCTCGGCATTCGAGATCTTGGGCCCCGTCATGGTCGGCCCCAGCTCATCGCACACCGCCGGCGCCCTGCGCTGCGCCCAAGTTGCCGCCAGCCTGCTGGAAGGCCGCATCACCAAAGTCACCTTTGGCCTGTGGAATTCCTTCGCCCACACCTACCGCGGCCACGGCACCGACCGCGCTCTCGTCGCGGGCATTCTGGGCCTCGACACCGATGACGAGAACATCAAGCAGGCCTTTGACCTCGCACGTGGGCAGGGCCTCGAATATCACTTTGACATCAAGGGCGACGACGCCTCCATCCACCCCAACACCATCGACATCGATATGGTCGACGCCACGGGCGCCACGGCGCAGGTCCGCGGCGAGAGCTTAGGCGGCGGCAAGATGCGCATCAGCCGCATTAACGGCGTCGGCGTCGACATCTCGGGCATGTATTCCACGCTCTTCGTGGCGCACCAGGACGTCCCCGGCGTGCTCGCAGCGCTCACCAACCTGCTCGCCTACGCCCATGTGAACATCGCCTTCTGCCGCACCTACCGCACCGAAGTGGGCGGCCAGGCCTACTCCGTCTTTGAGACCGACGGCGCCCCCGACGACACCGTCGTCCCCATGCTCCGCAAGCTCGACAATGTCGATTACGCGACCTTTATCGAACTCCCCGGTTCTGCCTCGTCGCTCTCCCCCGGCGTCTCGGCAAAGGAAATCTTCGACGACGGCGAGCAGCTGCTCGATGCGTGCGAGGAACTGGGGCTCAACATCGGCGCCGTCATGGCCGTGCGCGAGGCACGTCTGACCGGCGAGGCACACGCTATCGCCGCCATGCGCCGCGTACTCGACGTCATGCGCGAAGAGACCACAGCCCCCATTTCCAATCCACGGCGCTCGCTCGGCGGCCTCATCGGCGGCGAGGCAAAGCTTGTCGATGCCACCAGCCGAAACGATCTGAGCATAAGCCTGATGGGCGCCGTCCAGACCGACGCCGTGGCCCGCGCCATGGCCGTGCTCGAGCGCTCCGCCACCATGGGCGTGATCGTCGCAGCTCCGACGGCAGGATCCGCGGGTGTTGTGCCCGGCTGCGTGCTGGCGCTCGCAGACCATTTGCAGCTGGACGACGAGCAGGTCATGGATGCCCTTTATTGCGCCGCCGCCATCGGCCTCAACCTCACCACGAGCGCCTGCGTTGCCGGCGCCGAGGGCGGCTGTCAGGCCGAGGTCGGAAGTGCGGCCGCCATGGCCGCCGCCGCGCTGGTGCAGATGCTCGGCGGCACACCCGAGCAGGCGCTCGACGCCAGTTCCATCGCGCTGAGTAATCTGCTGGGCCTCGTTTGTGACCCCGTCGGTGGCCTCGTGGAGGTGCCCTGCCAAAACCGCAACGCCATCGGCGTGGCAGCCGCCTTTAGCTCCGCACAACTCGCCCTCGCCGGCATTAAGAGCCTGGTGCCGTTTGACCAGATGGCACACGTCATGCTCTCGGTGGGCCACGCGTTGCCGGCCACGCTGCGCGAGACGGCAAAGGGCGGCATCGCGCAGGCTCCGGCCGCACTTTCGGCCTGTGCAAAATGCGGTGTGTGCGGATAGCGACAAAGAACGACTCGAAGGTGGGACAAATGTCCCACCTCTTTTGAATGCCACCGTTTCCATACCACAATCAACTAGGTAATCGCTATAATGCAAGCCCAGTAAAAACACGATGAGCCGCAAGGCGAAATTCGAAGGATATGCACACGATGTCGCAAAACGATCGAACTCAACTGATTCCCGATCCGCAGCAGCCGAGCAGGCACACCGGTGGCGTTCAGTCGCCGCGTCCTATCGCGCCGAGCCACGGTCAGGAGCGTGGTGCGGCAAACGCTTCCCAACGCCCGAACCAGCAGCGTCAGCCACGTCAGCAGCGCCAGGCAAACAGCAATACGCCCAAGCAGCCCCCCAAGCACGGTCGAGGCGATCGCGACCCCGCGCGCAAACCCGCCGAGAACAATAAGTCGGGCAAAAAGACGACGCTCTTTGTCGTCCTGGGTCTTATCGTCATTGTCTATATCGTAGGCGTCGTAGCGTTTTCCCAGCTAGCCTACCCCAACACCACCATCGCCGGCGTCGACGTCTCGTTCTCCAACGCTTCGTCTGCCGCCACCAAGGTCAACTCGGCATGGAAGCACTATAAGCTCACCGTGACAGGCGATGACTTTAGCTGGACGTATCAGCCCGAGTCCGATGAGCCCATCGTCGACGGCGAAGCTGCCGCAAAAGAGATCATCAGCCACAACGAAGCCTTTGTATGGCCGGTCCGCCTTGTGGAATCCTTAAGCGGAAAGACCAAAACAACCGCTACCTCCAACGAAGTCGATCTTGATCAAGACGTCGACCTGTCCATGCTCTCCGACACTTTTGACCAAAAGAAGTTTGAGAAGGATCTGGGCGCCGCCATCGACGAGTTTAACGAGGGGCGCTCGGGCACGTTCGAGGCCAATAGCTCCTATGACGAGCAGGCCGGCAAGTTTACCGTCGAGAAGGCGCGCTCCAACGAAAAACTCAACCGCGAGCATGTCATTAAGTATGCCGAGCTCGAGCTTGCCTCGCTGGCCGAGACCGTAGATCTTTCCAAGCTCGGCAACGATGCCTATGAGCCGCTCAATGGAACGCTGACCGATGATCAGATTCAGGCCGCATGCGATGCCGCCAACAACTTCTTGGGCGTCAACGTGACCCTCAAGCTCAACGGCGAGGATGCCGGAAAGGTTGATGGCAGCTCCGTGTTGCAGTGGATCAGCTTTGCCGATCCTGCCAACCCCACGCTCGATACGTCGCAAATCAGCAGCTGGGCAGCCGAGCTCGCGAACGGCTTTAATACCGTGGGCTCCACTCGCTGGTGGACACGCGCCGATGGCAAGCAGTGTGCCGTTGAAGGCGGTGACTTTGGTTGGTCCATCGACAGCAGCTCGCTCGCCAAGCAGGTCGAGGACGCCATTAACAACAAGCAGACCGGCGAAATCGAGATCAAGTACTCCCAGAAGGCCGACACCTTTACCGCAAAGGGAGAGCCCGACTGGAAGGCGTATATCGACGTCGATCTGTCCGAGCAGCACGCGCGCTACTATGACGAGAACGGTAATATCGTTTGGGAGGCCAACTTTATTTCTGGCAAGCCGGGAGAGGACGCCACCCCCGAGGGCGTATGGCAGATCAACAGCAACAATGGCGCCAGCAAGCTTATCGGTGCCAAGGACCCCGAGACCGGCAAGCCCAAATACGAGAGCCCGGTCAGCTATTGGATGCCGTTCGAGGGCAATATGGTCGGATTCCACGACGCCACCTGGCAAAACGACAAGAGCTTCGATAATGCCGAGTCGTACAAGTGGTGCGGCAGCCACGGTTGCATCAACCTGCGCCTGGCCGATGCAAAGGCACTTCACGACTGCATCAAAGTCGGCCTGTGCGTGGTTGTCCACTCGTAGTGCAACGCGCGCATTCCCACAACGTGGAGCCGCTGCGACCAATCTAACAGTTCCGAAAGAATCCGCCATATGCGCCCGCCTTACGCGACGGGCGCATATACTTATTGAGGAACTTTCTATAAAGGAGACGCTATGCCGAATGTCCCCACCATCACCCCAGGCCCGGATGATGCCGAGTACACGCCCGAAGGTGCCACCGAAACGATTCCTTTGATTACAAACGTACATGCCGAAAAGCAGAGCGGACGCACGAACGATACCGCCGAGATTTCCGATGAAGAAGCCTATGCAAAGCTCAAGGCAAAGCGTGCCGAGCGTCGGCGCAAAAAGCTCATCCGACGCGGTATCGCCGTCGGTGTCGTTGTTGCCATCGCGCTCATTGCCATCATCGCAACGCTGGTCATCAACGCGCAACCCGCAGGCACCAACGGACCGGTGACCGACATGGTCACCGAAGGCACGTTTACCACCACAGTCGAAGCCAAGGGACAGCTCAAGCCTATTTCAGCCTCGGTCGTCTCCCCTTCCGTCGATGGTACGGTGGCGCAGATCAACGTGCAGGCCGGACAGAGCGTCAACGAGGGCGACGTGCTCATGACCATTAAGAACGACGCGCTCGATAGCGCTGTTTCCGAGGCGCAGCGCGCGGTCGCGGCCGCCCAGGAAGACCTGAACAATGCAAAGGCGACGCTCGCGGCCGCACAGGCCGCACCGACAACGGACAGTGACGGATCGACCGGCCCATCGGACGCAAACGCCAACGCAAATGCCGTCTCGACCGCCCAGCGCAACCTCTCCTCGGCCCAGGCAACGCTGGAGCAGGCAACTGCAAAGGCGGCCGAGCGCACCGTAAAGGCCCCCAGCTCGGGCAACATCGTCGAGCTCAACGCCAAAGTCGGTGCCACGGTGACCGGAGGCACGATCATGGGCGAAGGCGACACGAGCGGCGGCAAGCAGTGCATGCAAATCGCCGACCTGTCCAAGATGAAGGTGACGGTTCAGGTGGGCGAAAAGGATATCGCCAAAATTGCCGTGGGCCAAAGCGCCAACGTGACCTATCCCGCGTTTCCCGATATCGTGAGTCAGGGCACCGTCACGGCTATCGCCTCGGTGGCAAACTCTGACTCCGGCTCCGGTAGCGGCGGCAGCGTGACCTTTAACGTCGACATCCTCATCGAAGCACCCGACAGTCGCCTTAAGCCGGGTATGACTGCCGAGGTCTCGGTAGTGACCGAGAAGCTCGACGACGTGGTTATGGTGCCGACCATGGCGCTGATGACCGAAGATGGCGAGCACTATTACGTCAATCTGGCCACCGATTCGGAAGGCAAGAAGACGCGCCGCGTGAAGGTGACCGTCGTGACGCAAAACGACAACGAGGCTGTAGTCGGTAAGACGCAGGTCAAGCGCGACGACCAGGGCAACGAGATCAACCCAGACGTCCCGGTTACCAAGTTACGCGACGGCGACACCATCGTGACGGATGCCGGCACAGGCATGACGGCAGACGGCGGCGACAATATGTCTGCCGACGAGGGCAAGTAATGCGTCCCGTCATCGACATCCGCAACGTGCACCGCATCTTTGAGAGCGAGGCCGGTTGCGCCCACATCCTGCACAACGTGAGCCTGGCGGTGAACCCCGGTGAGTTCGTCGCCATCACCGGCCCCTCGGGCTCGGGCAAGTCGACGCTCATGAACATCCTGGGCTGCCTGGACAAGCCGACGGCGGGTGATTATTTCCTGCAAGGGCTCAACGTCGCCGAGCTCGACGATGATGAGCTCACCGAGGTGCGCGCGCTGAGCATCGGCTTTGTCTTTCAGAGTTTTAACTTGCTGCCGCGTCTGACGGTGATCGAAAACGTCATGCTGCCGCTGTCCTACACCAATGTGCCGCGTAGCCAGCGCGAGATGCGCGCCGTGCACGCGCTGCAAGCCGTCACACTGCCGGTCGACCATTGGGACCACCGAATATCGGAACTCTCGGGCGGACAGATGCAGCGCGTCGCCATCGCGCGCGCCCTCGTCAACGACCCGCCCATCATTTTGGCCGACGAGCCAACGGGAAATCTAGACTCGACAACCGGGGCGCTCGTCATGGAAACCTTCCACAAGCTCCAGAAACGCGGCAAGACCATCGTACTCATCACGCATGACCCCGGCATCGCCGCCGAGGCCGATCGAGCCGTAACCATCCGTGACGGGCGAATCCATGACGGCGCATATGTCGCGCATACACCGAATACGTTACGAGGGGCCGTCAACAACCTTCCCGCGATTTCTGCAACCACCAATCAGCCGAAAGGAGCGAAGGCATGAGCACCCGCGATCTTGTCCAAGAAGCCCTTCACTCGCTCGAGGCCAACAAGGGACGCAGCCTGCTCACCATCCTTGGCATCGTCATTGGCATCGCCTCGGTCATCGCCATGACTTCGCTCATCGGCGGCATCCAAAACAGCCTAGTTAACAGCCTGGGCCTCAATGCAGCCCGCATGGTAGAGATCTATTCGTCCCAAGAACTCACCGATTCGGATGTGGAAAAGCTTCGCAAACTGGTGCCGCAGATTGAGCAGATCGGCATCGTCGATAGCGCCTATTCCGAGTACAAGGTCGGGGATAAAAGCTATACCGTCATGGCACACGGCGTCGATAGCGACATGCTCGATGCCGTGGGCGCCAGCAAGATCGTCGCAGGGCGCACCTACAACGGTATCGAGTCAAAATCCGGTGCGCGCGTGGCGCTCATCGGCCGCGGCGGTGCCGAGCAGCTGTACGGTAACGAACAGGACGCACTCGGCAAGACCATCAAGGTGTCGAGCGGAGAAGTGCAAATTGTCGGCGTTATCGATGGTGGCAACGAATCCATGGGTTCGCTGAACCTGTACATGCCACGGGCCGCGATCGCCGAGCTCTACGGCGATGACAATCCGTCGTTTCCGAGCGTGACGGCGCTCGCCGCAGAAGGCACGGATATGGATAGGCTCTGCAAGACCATCGAGTCCAAGGTGCGTAGCATAAAGGGCATCTCGAAGGACGACGAGTACGATAGCGTATCGGTAAGCTCCATGAAAAGCGCTATCGACTCCCTCAATTCCTTTATGGGCGCCTTCTCGCTCATCATGGGAGCGGTTGCCGGCATTTCGCTGCTCGTGGGCGGTATTGGCATTATGAATATGATGCTCACCAACGTGACCGAGCGCATCCGCGAGATCGGTATTCGCCGCGCGCTTGGTGCAAGCCGACGTGATATCACCTCTCAGTTTTTGGCCGAATCCTCGGCACTGTGCGTCACCGGTGGCCTGCTGGGTGTCCTGATTGGCTATCTGCTGGCCTGGGGCCTCGCGATGTTTGCCGCAGGATCAGGGGTTCTCAGCGAGCTCGGCGCCAGCGGGCAAATCACACCGAGCTTTTCAATCGCCACGGTGCTGCTGGCCTTCGCCGTCTCCGTCGGCATCGGCGTAATCTTTGGCTTCTACCCCGCTCGCCGCGCGGCAAAGCTCAACCCGGTGGAGTGCCTACGCTACCAGTAAGCCACCACCAACAAGTTGCGGTGAATTAGGGACTGAATATGCTATCTAGCAGCAAAGACAGACACTATTTCACCGCAACTTATTGAAGGGCTGTTTGCGCCAGTTCTGGGCGTCGTCCTCGAGCTATTGATGGATGACGGGCTTGTACGGGTCGAGCTTGCTCGGGGCGCTCCTCCTCGCGGGCGGGAGGGCGCGCAGGCGCGGCAAGCGCCTAGCGCGCGAACTCCCGTAAGAGCGCGTCTTCCACTTCCCGAAGCGAAAGGGCCCCGCCTCCCTCGGCGGGACGGGTGACCACGATGCAGCGCGCTCCCACGGCGCGCGCTGCGGCGAGCTTCTCAGCCGTGCCGCCCACGGTTCCCGAGTCCTTGGTCACAAGCCACTGGGCGCCCACCTGCCGAAGCATCGCCTCGTTGAGCTCGCGGGTGAAGGGCCCCTGCATGCCGATGACGTGCGACGGCGAAAACCCCGCGTCGATGCACTTCGTTATAGCACCGGGCAGCGGGAGCACACGCACAAAGAAGCGTTCCGCGAAATCGGGGACGCGCGTGTAGGGAGCAAGCTCCTTGCTCCCCGTCGTGAGAAGAACACGACCCGGGTTCTCGGAGAGAAAGCGCGCCGCGCAGGCGATCGACGCGACCGACACGACGCCTTTGGGCAGCGCCTCGACAGGGCGCGCAAGGCGCAGGCATTGTGCACCCACGGCGAGCGAAGCGGCCCGGATGTTGCCGCTTGCGAGCGTAGCGAAGGGGTGCGTGGCGTCGACGACGATGCGCGCGCCGGAAAGCTCGCGATCCATGTCGGCCTCGTCGAGCCTGCCCGCATGCACCTCGATGCCCGGAAGCTCGCCCAAAAGCTCGCCTCCGTACTCGGTTGCCGCGTAGGCACGAGCGGGGATGCCCACCCCGCTCGCCCATTCGCACAGAAGGCGGCCCTCGGTGGTCCCGGCGAAGATGCGCAGCGCCGTCACTTCGGGCCGCCTGTGCGCGTGATCTGGTAGAGTAGCGCGTTCATAATGGCGGCCGCCACGGTCGAGCCGCCCTTGCGACCCCTCGCGACGATGGCCGGCACGCGTCGCGCGAGTAGTTCCTCTTTCGCCTCGACCACGTTCACAAACCCGACCGGCACCCCAACGACGAGAGCGGGCGCGATCTTCCCCGCGTCCATGAGCTCGGCGAGGCGCAGAAGTGCTGTGGGAGCGTTGCCAACGGCCACGATGAGCGGACCCTCGATGCCGCAAGCTTTGTCCATGCTCGCAACGGCGCGAGTCGTGCCCGCGGCGCGCGCAGCCGCGGCGACATCAGGGTCGGCCATGAAGCACACGGCCTTGCAGCCGAGCTTCGCGAGCGCGGGCTTGCTTATGCCTGCGAGCGCCATGTTCGTGTCGGTGAGCACCGTGGCTCCTGCGCGCAGTGCGTCGAGCGCACAGTGCGCGGCGTCATGGGTGAACACGAGGGAATCGGCGTACGAGAAGTCGGCAGTGGTGTGGATGACGCGCTTCACGACGGGCTCTTCGAGCGGCGGGAACGTGCGGCCGCCGAGCTCTTCGGTGATGATCTCGAAGCTGCGCCGCTCGATGTCGCCGGGCGCCATCTCCTTGGAATCCATCTAGTACTCCACTCCTTCCCTTGCACATATCCCCTGCTCGTAGGGATGTTTCTCGCACCGCATCTCGGTTATGTAGTCGGCCTTCTCCACGATCTTGCGGGAAGGCGCGCGCCCGGTGAGCGCTACTTCGACGCCGCGCGCGGACATATCGAGCGCGCGGTCCACGAGCGCCTCGTCGACAAGCCCCTTCGAAAGCGCGTCGAGCGCCTCGTCGAGCACGAGCAGTCCCTCTTGCGCGCCCTCGAGCTCGGCGAGCGCGGAAGCGAGGTTCCCATCGTGCAGCTCGCACGTCGCGGCAAGTTCTTCCGACGTCATCGACCAGGTAAACTTGTCCGACGCCTTCCCCGCGAACACGGGCACGCCGAAATGCTCGGCGAGCAGGCGCACCTCCCCGCTTTCGCCGTCTTTCAGGAACTGCACGACGACGACGCGGCGGCCTGCAGCGAGCATGCGAAGGGCGAGGCCCATCGCCGCCGTGGTCTTGCCTTTGCCGTCGCCATGATACACGTGGATCATACGCCCTCCTCGATAATGCGGTAGACATACTCCATGTCGAGCGCCCCGCGCACGACGTCGGCCAGGCGGTCAAACTCGCGCGCACGGTGATCGGCCGCGGACGCCGCGCCCGCAGCACCCACGACGCTCTCGGGCAGGCCGCGCATGCGCGCGAGCGAGCGCGCGAGGGCGAGCGCCACCCCCGGTTCGTCGAACAGGCCGTGGAGATAGGTTCCGAACACGTTTCCGCAGGCCGCGCCTTCCGGTTTGCCGCCAATCGTGCCCGCAGGAGCGCAGAAGACGGTCGTTTCGCCGTCGTGAATCTCGTACCCGCGCGCCGTCATGCCGTTCCACGCCGAGAACGCGCCTTGGGCGCCCGTGATGCGCAGCTCCGACTGGGCGAGGCGCTTTTCCTCCTTGAACACCGTACTTGCAGGGATGAGCCCGAGCCCGCGCGCGGTGCCAGCGCCTTCCCTGCCGTGCGGGTCGGAAAGCTCGTCTCCCAAAAGCTGGTAGCCTCCGCATATGCCGAGCACCGGCGTGCCCGCGCCCGAAAGCGCGCGTACACAGGCTCCGATGCCGCTAGCCGCAAGCCAGCGCGCGTCGTCGAGCGTAGTCTTCGAGCCGGGAAGCACCACCAGGTCGGGTCGGCCCAGATCGCTCGTCGAGGAAACGTAGCGCACGCCCACGCCGGGCACGCGCGAAAGCGGGTCGAAGTCGGTGAAGTTCGACAGATGCGGAAGACGCACGACGGCGACGTCGATGACGCCGCGCGCCTCGCGGGCAGATAGGCGCGGCGCGAGCGAGTCCTCGTCGTCCAGGTCAAGCGTAAGATACGGCACGACCCCCACGACGGGAACCCCGCACATCTTCTCGAGCGGGGCCAAACCCGGGCACAGGATTTCCACATCGCCGCGGAACTTGTTCACCACAAGCCCCCGCAAAAGCGCGCGGTCCTCGGGCGCAAGGAGCGCGACCGTGCCGTAGAGCTGGGCAAATACCCCGCCCGGGTCGATGTCGCCCGCAAGCAGCACGGGGGAGGACACGGCGCGCGCGAGCCCCATGTTGACGATGTCGTTTTCGGCAAGGTTGATTTCGGCGGGGCTGCCGGCGCCCTCGATGACGATGACGTCGTTATCCTCCGCGAGCGAATCGAACGCCTCCAAAATCTGCGGCATGAGCGCCTTCTTTCGCGCGAAGTAGTCCCTCGCAGCGAAGGCTCCCTGCGCCTTGCCGGCCACGATGAGCTGGCTTCGGTGGCCGCTTTCGGGCTTGAGCAGGATGGGGTTCATGCGCACGTCGGGCGCGATGCCGCACGCCTCGGCCTGCATGATCTGGGCGCGCCCCATCTCGAGCCCGTCGGCCGTGACACCGCTGTTGAGTGCCATGTTCTGGCTCTTGAAGGGAGTCACGCGCAGGCCGTCCTGCGAAAGCACGCGGCACAGCCCCGCCGCAAGCAGGCTCTTCCCCGCGTTCGACATGGTGCCCTGGATCATGATGGGCTTCGCCCTACCCACGGGTATCGACCTCCTTCGCCGAGCCTCGGCCATCCGCGCCCGCCATAGCGCCGCTGAAAGAAGCGCCGCCCCGTTCGTCGGGTTCGCCTTCGCCCGATGCACCTTCCGCCCGAAGCACGCGACTGAACGCCATCGCAAGCCGGGCATTCTCCTTGCGCGTGCGCACCGCGACGCGGCACCAGAAACGGGACAGTACCGAAAACGAGTCGCACGTGCGGACCAAAACCCCCTGTTTATACAGGCGCTCGGGGATGTCTTTCGCCGGCGTGCGGACTAAAAGGAAGTTCGCATCCGACGGCACGACGGAAAGCCCGAGCGAGGAGAGCTCGTGGGAAAGCCACGCTCGCTCGCTCTCCAATACATCGCGCGTGCGCGAGACGTATTCGACGTCTTCCAGGGCGGCGATACCCGCGGCCTCGGCGACCGAAGAGACGGGCCACGCCTGCCCCGCCCGGCGAATCCCCTCGATGAGTTGGGCGTTTCCGCTGATCAGATATCCCAACCGCAACCCCGCCATTCCGTAGAGCTTGGTGAACGCGGAGAGCACGGCCACATGGCGCGAACACGCGGCGCGTGCGGCCACGCTCCTTTCGCGGGCGTCGGGCGCAAATCCGAGGAAGCACTCGTCCACGACGAGCAGCGCGCCCACCTGCTCGCAGCGGCAAGCCGCGGCATCGATCACACGGGGGTCGACGAGGCGCCCCGTCGGGTTGTTCGGATTGCAGAGGTACGCCACGTCTCCCGGCCCCTCGATCGCGCGGGCGAAGGAGGCGGGCACGTCGAAGTCGTCCGCTTCGGAGAGCGGGAACTCCTGCACGCATGCGCCGTAGTACGATGCCGCCTCCGCATATTCAGAGAACGTCGGCGCGCACACGACGATGCGTTTCGGGCGCACCGCCGCTGCGAGCCGCCAGATGATGTCGGACGCGCCCGCGCCGCAGACGATAGTATCTTCGGGAATGCCCTGGTCGCGCGCTAGCGCGCGAACGAGGGCGAGGCTTTCCCTATCGGGGTAGGCGTCGATTCGAGAAAGCGCCTTGCAAGCTGCGGCGACGGCGCGCGGCGAGGGGCCTGCCGGATTCACGTTCACCGAGAAGTCAATGAGGTCGGAGGCACCCCTATCGCAAGCGATGCCGAGCGATTGCGCGCTGCCCCCATGCGTGCGGGCGCGCAGGATTCCCCCGGCAGCCCGGGGCGCGGCGTGGTCTTTCCTCATGCCATCGCCCCCACGGCGAGTACGACCGCCGCGCGCGCGGCGCCGAAGACGACGAGCGCGCATACGGACGCGGCGAGCATGAGCCTTGTCGCCCGGGCGATGTCGCCCCACTCGATTTCGCGGGACGCGTCGCCTATCGTCGGTTTCTCAACGAGCTTGCCGAAATACACCGCGGGTCCTGCCAGGCGCAGTCCGAGCGCACCCGCGCACGCCGACTCGGTCTGCGCCGCGTTCGGGCTCGCATGGCGACGTCTGTCGCGGCGCCAGATGCGCGCCGCCCCGCGCGCGTCGAGCCCGACGATCGGGCACACGGCGATCATGAACAGGGCCGATAACCGCGAGGGAATCCAGTTCACCGCATCGTCGAGGCGCGCCGAGGCGCAGCCGAAGTCGATGTAGCGCTCGTTTTTGTAGCCCACCATGCTGTCGAGCGTGTTCACCGCCTTGTACGCCATGCCCAAGGGCGCACCCCCGATCAAAAGGTAGAAAAGCGGCGCGATGACACCGTCGCTCGCGTTCTCCGCCACCGTTTCCACGGCGGCGCGCGCGACGCCCTGCTCGTCGAGAACAGACGTGTCACGTCCCACGATGAGCCCGACGGCTTCGCGCGCCGCGACAAGTCCGCCCTTCGAGAACGCGCGGGCAACGGCCAGGCTCTGGCGGCGCAGCTCGCATGCCGCGAGAATCTGATAGCTCGCCCATGCCTCGGCCACGAAGCGCAAGCCGGAGTGAACCATGCCGCAAAGATGCAGGATTCCCCAGGTCAAAAGCCCACACGCAAGCGGAAGCGCCACGGCGAGCACAAGCCCTGCGGCGCGCGTACCCGCGGACGTTTGCGGGAATGCGCCCCGCAGGCGGCCTTCGGCCCACGTGATCGCGCGCCCCATGGCGACGACGGGATGGGGAAGCCAGCGCGGGTCGCCGAAGGCAAGGTCGGCCGCGAACCCGGCGGCGACGGCAAGAATCGTCATCACCGGGCATCGCCCCCCGAAGCGGGGCGAACGTCGCGAAGGCAGCGCCCATCCCAAGTGGCGGCCCATGCGCCGCCCGGCTCGGTATGCACGTCGAAGTATCCCATTTTCGGGACAGCTAGCTCGGAGAGCAGCGCTTTCACGGTACCCGCGTGAACGACGAAGACGGCGCGCCCACTCCCCTGGGCGCGCTCCGATTCGCACGCCTCCCGAAACGCCGCGATGACGCGGCGGGTGAAATCGCTCTTGCCCTCGCCATGCGGGCAGCGCGTCTCGCACCAGGAGTCTACCCAGGCGCGATAGCGCGCATCCTCTTTAAGCTCGGCGGCGCTTCGCCCCTCGAAGTCGCCGAAATCCATCTCGCGCAGACCGGGGCACGCCATAAGCTCCGCGTTCGGGAAGAGGATGCGCGCCGTCTGGTCGGTGCGGGCCATGCCGCTCGTGATAACACGGAACACGTCACGATCGCACGCGAGGTCGCGCAAAGCGCGCTCGCCCGCACTCGACAGGGGCTCGTCGGTGCCCGCCCCGCTGTAGCGATGGTCTTCCGTGCCCGCCGTGGCACCATGGCGCACGAAGACGACTTCCAAAGGCGCACCCGCGCCCTGCGTCCCTCGAGGTGCATCGGCAAGGTTTCCTTTGATGACCTGGGGAATCCCGCACGTCATGCGCACGACGACGTCGGCGCGCGCAGCGAGCGCGCATCCCAGGCGCCCCGCGCGCTCGCGCCATTGGGCGTCTTCCGCACGCATAGGGACGACCCCCGAGCCGACCAAGGACAAAATCACTACGTCGAAGCCGATCAGCCGCTCGAGCGCCCGGTCAGCGTCGAGCGCGCGTACGAGTTCCTCAGCACGGTAAGCGACACGGCCGGCAAAAGCCACGGGCACGCCGCCCTCCACAAACTGCGCCGCGTCGAACAAATCGTCTGCCGCGAACCCGAGATTTTCGCGTACGAAGGTCCTCTTCCCCGAATGCGCGCCACCTACCACGAGCATCATAGGAGCATGCCCCCCGCCACCAGCATGGCAAGCATCGCGAGCTCGGCCCATTGCAGAAACCATCCGGCCAAATCCCCCGTCACCCCGCCGAAGCGGGACAGGGCAACATGGCGGTACCACGCGAGCGCCAAAAGCCCCGCCACCGCCATAAGGGCGCCGACGGCCTGAGCGCACGCGACCATCCCTGCAGCCGAAGCCGCAGCGAAAGCGCAAAGCGGCACGACGATAGCCGCGCGCTTCTTCGCAGGCGAGAGCCCCGCGGCCATGCCGTCCGCCCGCGCGGCAGGCCAGCATTCAACGGCGAGTCCCGAAAGCGCGCGGGAGAACACGAGCGAGCACAGAAGCGCGAGGAACGCCCCCGCCGTAAGCGGCAGCGCGGTGAACAGGGAAAACTGCAGAATAAGGTACACAACAACACCGATGACCCCGAAGGCGCCCGCCCGCGGATCGTGCATGATCTCGAGCTTTCGCTCGCGCGGGGCCCAACTTGCAAGCGCATCGGAGGTGTCGCAGAGCCCGTCTAGGTGGATGCCTCCCGTCACCGCCACGGGCAGCGCCACGAGCACGGCCGCGACGATGGTCGCGGGCACGCCGAGCAGGTTCGCAACGTGTCCCCACGCCGTCATGAGGAACCCTTCCGCAAGGCCCACCAGGGGAAACGCGGCAAGCGCATGGGTTGACCCGAAATCGGTCCAGGCCGATGTCGGGACGGGGATGCGCGAGAACGTTCCGAACGCCGCGCCGATTGCCTCTGCTATCTTCACCTTGTAGGTCCTTCACCTTTCATCCACACGGGAATCCCGCATACCACTTCGACTGCGCGGTCGGCCAGCGCCGCCACGCCCGCGTTCACGCGCGCGAGCGCGCGCCTCCATGCCTCGGTCCCCTCATCGTAGCGCATCTCATCGGCGAACACGTCGACGGTGACCACCACCGTATACGCAGCGGCCTGAGCGAGCCGTTCGATGCCTCCGAGCACCTCACGCGCCGCAGCGTCGGGGTCACGTGGGGACAAGCCGCCTTCCGCGAAGAGCTCGTTCGCAACCAGGTTGCCCACGTCCTCCAAAAGAAGCGTGCAGCCGCGCGGAAGCCCGGACACTGCGGCGCCCACGTCACGCGTTCGCTCGAGGGTGGAAAACCCCTTGCCCTCGCGCAGCGCCCGATGGCGCGCGATGCGGCGGGCGCCCTCTTCCCCGAAGGGCTCCATCGTTGCCAGGTACACGCGGGGGCCGTCGTGCCCGAGGCACAGGGACTCGGCGTAGGCGCTCTTGCCGCTCGCGGCGGCGCCGATGACGAGCGTCACCGTCATTTCCCGGCCTCGAAATGCTCGTAAGCAGCCATGCCAGTCGCCGTGAACGTCTTCCCATCCCGGTACACGCGCAGCGCCGAATCCAGAAGGGGGAGATACGCCATGGCGCCCGCGCCCTCGCCCAAGTGCATGCCTGCGTCGAGGGGCGCCTTTATGCCGAGCTCGCGAAGGAGCTCCCGGCTTGCGGGTTCGCTTGATGCGTGGGTGCCCACGAGGTAGCCCAAGGCGTTGGGGCACAGGCGCGCCGCGCACAGGGCCGCCGTGCAGGATATGACCCCGTCGAGGAGCGCCGGCGCCTTCGAGGCCGCGGCCCCCAGGTAGAAGCCGCACATCGCAGCGATGTCGAAGCCGCCCACCTTCGAGAGCACGTCGATCGGGTCGGCGGGATCGGGCGAGTTCGCGTCGATAGCGCGCTCGACCACGTCGCGCTTGCGCGCGAGCGAGGCGTCCGAGAGCCCCGCGCCGCGCCCGACAAGGCTCCGCGCGTCCGCCCGGATGAGCACTGCGGCCACCGCCGCCGAGGTGGTCGTGTTGCCGATGCCCATCTCGCCCGCGGCGAGAAGGCGCACGCCGGCGCGGGCAAGCCCGCACGCGACGGCGATTCCGACCTCGATCGCGCGCACGGCCCCATCGCGAGACATAGCGGAGCCGTGAGCGATGTTGCCGCTCCCCCGCCGCACGTTCGCGCGCACCATGCGCGCGTCTTCTATGCCCCGGGCCATGCCCACGTCGACGGGCACGACCTCGGCACCCGCGAACGCCGCCATGCGGCAGGCGCTCGCGGCCCCCTCGCACATGTTGCGCGCGACGGCTCGCGTCACGTCTTGCCCGCTTTGCGACACGCCTTCGGCAACGACCCCGTTGTCGGAGAAGAATACCGCGAGCGCACGGGGAAACTCGGCCACCTCGGCGCTCCCCTGAGCTGCGGCGATACACGCGACGGCATCTTCAAAGTCGCCCAATCCCCCCAAGGGGTGCGCGATGGAGTCCCACGCGGCGTACGCGGTGGCACGGGCGCACTCGTCTGCGGGCTCGATCCGGGAGAGCGTGGCTTCGAGCACGGCGCCCGGCGCCGACGAGAACGCGCGCTCGACTTCCTCGCGGATGCAGGCAAGCGCGGTTTCGGTTGCTTCAGCCATGCCGTCTCCTCTCTGCAAACGACGCCGCGGCAGACGCGAACGCGCGCGCAACGTCGGGGTTCGCAGGATAGTACACATGCGGGAAGCCCGCAACCAGGGACGGGGTGGTCGACATGCACGGCCAGCCCTTGTCGCGCCGGGGCTTCTGCGCCCAAAAGTCGCCGCCCGGGCAGGTGGACTGCCAGTAGTGGAACTCGTGCGCGCGGATGCGTGTGCCGCGCGGCCCGTAGAGCCCGTCGCGTTGGGAAGTGAGCTCCACGTACCCGAAATGGGACAGCCTTCCCCCGTTCTCGCTTGCGCCCTCAAGGGCGCCCGCAACAGGCCAGCGCCGCCCCTCGCTATCGGCGATTTCGCGCTGCAGGTACAGAAACCCACCGCATTCGGCGACCGTCGGCATGCCGGATTCCACCGCGCGCCGCACCGCCTCGCGCATCGGCGCGTTCTCGGAGAGCTGCCGCGCATGGAGCTCCGGGTAGCCGCCCCCCAGATAGAGGGCGCTTGTCCCCCGGGGCAACTCGCTATCACACAGGGGGCTGAAAAAGGCCAGCTCGCAACCAAGGTCCTCGAGCGCGTGCAGGTTCTCCTCGTAGTAGAACGAGAACGCCTCGTCACGCGCGACGCCGACGATGGGCCGCGCTCCCGCGATCGGCTCCAACCGGTAAGGTTCCTCGCGGATATCGGGGGCCGTCGCAGCTATTTCGAGCAAGCGGTCGACGTCGACGCTCTTTTCCACCAGCTCGGCCATCTTGTCGATGCGCGCGGAGAGCTGCTCGACCTCGTCGGCGGTCACAAGCCCCAGATGCCGGCTTTCGAGCGAGAACGTCTCGTCGGCGGGGATATTCCCCAAAACCGCGACGCCCGTGTGCTTCTCGATCGCAGGCGCCGCGTAGGCGCAGGCAGCGGCGCTCGTCCTGTTCAGCACGACGCCGCGCACGTTCGCACAAGGCAGGAACTCGGCGATGCCGCGGATTACGGCGGCGAGCGATAAAGACGCCCCGCGCCCGTTCACCACTAAAACGACCGGCGTTTCCGTGTCGCGCGCAACCTGGTAGCTGCTCGCTTCGGCCACGCCGGGCGCCATGCCGTCGTAGAAGCCCATGACCCCCTCGAGCACCGCGACATCCGCACCCGCGGCGCCGCGTGCGAGCAGGGCGCGCAGCGTCGGGGCGTCAGCGAAGAAGCCGTCTAAGTTGCCCGAGCGCGCACCCACGACGCGGCGGTGAAAGAGCGGGTCAATGTAGTCGGGGCCACATTTGAAGGCCGCGCATGCAAGGCCGCGACGCGCGAGCGCGCGCAGGAGCGCGCACGTGACGACCGTCTTGCCGCTCCCGCTCGAGGGCGCAGCGACCATGAAGCGCGGGATGGACGTGCTCACCGGGCACCGCCTTCCCCGCCTGCGGCGTTGCAGTTAGCAAGCGAGACCACCTCAACGGATGGTTTCCCCTCGGTAGAGGGGTCCTCCCCGACAGGCGACTCAACAAGCGCCCCGACATCGGCAAGCTCCTCGGCATCCGCGCCCGTACCACGCGCGCTGACGAGGAACACGGGGTTTTGTGCCTTCATAAGATGGTGCGAGCCTACAGCCTCGGCGCGGGCGGCCGACACCTGGCAGGCCTCGAACCCCTTAAAGCGCGAACCCGAGAGGAGCGCGCACGCCTCGGTGAGCGTCTCAACGGTTACGCATGGGACGCACAGGCGAACCTGCGAGTTCTTCTCGAGCGCCGCCTCCACGATGGAGGGAAGCTCGCCCGCGCTCCCGCCGACGAACACGGCGTCGGGGACGGGCAGTTTCGCGAGCGCTTCGGGGGCAACACCGGGGACCGCATGCACGTTGCCGCACCCGAATGCATCCGCGTTCTCTCGGATGAGCCGCACGCCGGCCGCGTTGCGCTCGACCGCCCATACCGACCCCGCTCGCGCGACGAGCGCCGCCTCGATCGACACGCTCCCCGTGCCGGCGCCGACATCCCACACGGTGTCGGTCGCGGTAAGGCGCAGCTTCGCGAGCGCGACGGCGCGCATCTCCTGCTTGGTCATGGGAACGTCGCCGCGGATGAAGAGCTCGTCGGGAATGCCCGAGGAAGCGTACGGCCAGCGGGAGCTCGCGGCGCGGGATGCGCCCGCAGAGTCCGCCGCGAAAGAAGCCGCCGCGGGCGCAAACGCGCCGGCCGGCGCCTCGGAGGCTGCGCTAGAGTTCGCAGGCGACCCGGCGCAGCCTGCGAACTCGATAAGCATCACGTTCAAGTCGTCGAACGTCTGACCTGCGATTTCACTTGCGGTCGCGCAGGTGATGCGCTCGTCGGGGTACGACAGGCGCTCGGCCACCGTCACGCGCGCGTCCTCAAAGCCCGCCTGCACAAGCTCGCCCGAAAGCCGCGAGGGGTCTTCCCCGCCCGACGTGGCGAGGAAGAGCTCACCTGCGCGCTCGGCCTCGGCCACGATGTCGCACGCCACGCCGTGAGCACTCACGAAGCGCCAATCCTGCCATGGACGCGCGAGGCGCGCGGCGAGATACGACGCTGAGCTTATGCCGGGAATGACGCGCACGTCCACCTGCGCGTCGCCGGAGAGCGCCTCCACCAGGCGGCGCGCGCCGCTGAACAGCCCCACATCGCCCGTCATCACGACCACGGCGCGCTGCCACGACGCCGCATCGGTGAGCGCGGCGACGATGTCCGCCGTCTTCACGAGCTCGCATCTCACCACGTCGGGCGGCACGTCGATGCCGACAAGCGCGCGATGAGCGCCGATGACCACGTCGGCGATGTTGATCGCGTCGAGCGCCGCGCGCGAGAGCAAGTCGGGGTTTCCGGGCCCCGCCCCGATGATCGTTACCTTTCGCATGGAATCTCCCGATACCCGCGCGGCGTGACCATACGGCCGCCTACGCGCTTCGTGCCCGCGTTGCCGACGAACACGGTGGTGAACATGTCGGCATCGAACTCCCCCAGCTCGGAGAGCCTGCACATGCCCGACTGCTGCCCCTCGCGCCCGATGTTGCGTACCCAGCCGCAGAGCGTGTCGGGGGCCTTCCATTCGAGCATAATCTTCGCCGCGCGCGAGAGCCTGTCGGCGCGCTTTCTGCTGCGCGGGTTGTACAAACAGATGCAGAAGTCGGCGCTCGCCACGGCGGCGAGCCTGCGCTCGATGACCTCCCACGGCGTGAGCAGGTCGGAGAGCGACACGACCGCGAAGTCGTGGGCAAGCGGGGCGCCGAGCACCGCCGACCCGCTCTGAGCCGCGGTGGCCCCGGCGATAACTTCCACGTCTACATCGGGGTAGTCCTCAGCAAGCTCCAGCACGGGGCTCGCCATGCCGTACACACCCGCGTCACCGCTGCACACGAGCGCCACGGCTTCTCCGCTCTGCGCGCGCGAAAGCGCCAGGCGGCACCGTTCGACCTCGTGCATCATCGGCGTCGCGAGATGCGCCGCGTCGGGCACGGCGGCGAGCGCGAGCTCCACGTATTTCGTGTACCCCACAACGATGTCGGCCGCCTCGAGCGCGCGCCGAGCCGCAATCGTCATGCCGTCGGGGGCGCCCGGGCCGATCCCCACCACGAAGAGCTTTCCCATCACCGCTCCTTAAACGAAAGTTCAATAGTTACCTTGGAAAACGCGACGGTCACGCCGCCGTGAGCGAGCTTCGTGAAGATAAGTTTACCCCCGTCCGCGAGCGCCGCGCGCTCGCACACGTTGTCGACCCCCACCGTCGCGCGCACGAAATCAGATGGCGAAACGCTGCCTTCGACCTGCGACAACTCCTCTGCGGAATACGTCGCGAGTGGGATATTGCGCGCGCGGCAGAAGGCGAGCAGACCCTCCTCGCGCGCCTTCACGTCGATCGTCGCCGCCTCGCGCACGGCCGAAGGCGAGATACCCGCCTGCCCGCACGCGAGAAGAAACGCCTCCCCGATCGCTTCGGCGCACGCACCGCGACGGCACCCTATGCCCGCAACGATGCAGGGCACGACAAGGCGAAGCGGCTCGGGCGCAGGCGCCTGCGCCCGCACGCCCGCCGGCTTCCCCGTCTCACCGGCGGGCACGACATCGCCCGTCGTCTCCGCTGCGCGAACGGACGCACCTGCATTCGCGCCAGCGAACGGCGACACGACAATATCGGCCCGAGCGCGGTCGGACGCAATGTCAACCCCCTCAGGCGGCTGTCCCGAAATCGGCATGTCGGAATAGAGCGCCACGCGCCCGCCCGAAAGCAGCCGCGCCGACACTCGCTTGATGGCCTCGGGATTCGAAACGGCGAGCCCCGCACAGCGCGCCCACGTATCCACCGCCCACACGCCGCGGACGTCGGTCGCCGTGGTGATGACGGGGATGGCCCCTGCCGCGCGTGCCACAGTTTGCGCAAGCTCGTTCGCACCGCCCAAATGCCCCGACAAAAGCGGGACGGCAAAGCGCCCCGCCTCGTCGATCGCCACAACCGCGGAATCGCTTGCCTTCGAGGCGACATGCGGCGCGATCGCCCGCACGGCGATGCCCGCCGCGCCCACGAACAGAAGCGCGTCCGACGCTTCCCACGCGAGCGCCGTCCATGCGCGCAGGTCGGCCTTCCCCTCGCCGAACCCGCGCGAAACGGAAACGTCCCAGCCAGGGTCATCTTCACCTGTCTGCGCGCAATCGGAAAGCGCGTGTGCGGTGCGCTCCGCCAACGCATACCCCCTCTCAGTGAACGCTATGCAGGAAACCCTCATCTAGCGCACCACCATCGTCGAGAAGTAGCTGCCCCGATCGGGCACATCGTCGACCGAGCGGTACACGCGCTCGCCCGGAAGCCCACAGTCCTCTACGAGCTCGGCACCGTCGAAGGCGCCCTCCTCGCGAAGGATGCACTTCGTGTCCGCAAGCGAGCGGCGCGCCTTCATGACCACCTTCGTCCCCGGCCAGCCGATTGCGCGGCGCACGTCGTCGTAGCCGCCGGGCACGATGTGCAGAGGCGACGACATCTCGGGCGTGAGGTCGCGCTCGAGCGCCGCGGCGACCGCGCAGAAGCTCGGCACGCCGGGAATGGCGCGCGCCTCGAACCCGCGGGCGCGCACGTCGGGCGCGATGCGCTGGAAGGTGGCGTAGATGCTCGGATCCCCCAGGTTCAGCAGCGCGACGTCGCGGACCGCATCCAGGTGCGCGACAAGCTCGCGAACAAGCGAGGCATGCTCGGCCGCGCGGCGCTCAACGTCGCGCGTCATCGAGAATCGCACGGGAATCACCGTCTTGCCTGTAAGGTCGACGGCGCCGCGCACGATGTCGAGCGCGACCATGGCTCCGTCCGCCGTCTGCGGTGCGGCGATGACCGGACACGATTCGATTGTGCGGACGGCCTTGATCGTGAGCAGCTCGGGGTCGCCAGGCCCCGTGCCCACCCCGTACAGCACGCCTTTACTCATACGTCGCCCCCAATTCCCCGATAACTGCATCGGCGCCCGACGTGCGGAAAAGCTCGCGGCGCTCGGCGTCGAACACGACCGCGGCGATGTCGCATCCGCCCGCCGCGCGGCGGCGCAACCTGTCCTCGATTGCCACAGCGAGCGAGGCGCACGCAGCGTCCCCCACACCGGCGGCCTCGATTACCTCGAGCGCCGCCGTGGTCGTGACCGACGACATGATATCGCGCACGGTCTTCGTGCCCGCGCCGGCCAAGGCCGCGTGAGCGGCCAGAATCTCCGCGCGGCAGTCGGCGGTACGCGAATGGGTGTCCATGATGCCGCCCGCGACCTTCACCAGCTTGCCGATGTGTCCCACAAGAAGGACATTGATAAATCCCTCGCGAACGCAGCAATCAATCGCATCGCCCACGAAGTTGGAGATGAAGACCACCGGCGCACCGTTTAGGTGGAAATGCCCCGAGATGAACTGCGCGCCGTAGTTGCCGGGCGTGAGCACGACTCCGCGCCGCCCCATAGCCGCATGCTGCCGGATCTCGAGCTCGATGCTGTCGCGCAAGGCAGCAAGGCTGCGCGGCTCGACGATGCCCGTCGTGCCCAGGATGGAAATGCCGTCCTCTATCCCCAGGTGCGGGTTGAAGGTCTTTTCGGCAAGGGCAACACCCTCGGGTACCGAAATCGTCACAGCGATATTTCCAGAAAAGCCGTGCGCGGCGCACACCTCGCGCACCGCCGAAGTGATCATCGCGCGCGGCGTCGCGTTGATGGCGGCCGCCCCCACCGGCTGCTCGAGCCCGGGCAACGTCACGCGCCCCACGCCCACGCCGCCATCGACGGAAACTTCCGATTCGCGCGCGGGCACGCCCTTGCTGCCCGCAGCGCCCGTGCCCGACCCCGCATGTTCCACGCGCGCGTACACGAGCACGCCGTCGGTCACATCGGCATCGTCGCCTGCGTCCTTTCGCACGGCGCACTGGGCGCACCCCTCGCCGATACATACGTCGACCACGTTCGCCTCGACGGGCAGCCCGCCGGGGGTGACGATCGACACGCGGCCGACGGGCTTTCGTGACAAGAGCATCTCGCAGGCCGCCTTCGCCGCGAGCGCGGCACAGCTCCCCGTGGTGTAGCCGCAGCGCAGGCGGGTCGTCCCGGTATATATGTAATGATCGAAGGCCACGCTAGCTGCTCGCCTTCCGATACCCAGTGGCAAACGAAGGGTCGTAAAGCTTGCTGCGCTCGTACGACTCCGCTTGCGCGCCGTTGTGCGCAAGCCCGCCGCGAGCTCCGAGCACGCGGCCCACCACCACGAGCGCCGTGCGGTCGATGCCCTCTCGCGCGCCCGCATCGGCGAGCGTGCCCACTGTGCATCGCACCACGCGCTCCTCAGGCCAGGTCGCCTTGTACACGAGCGCCGCCGGCTCGTCGGAGCTGCGGCCTGCGGCCAAAAGCTCGGCGGAAAGCTCGGCGAGCATACCCGAGCTCAGGAAGATGACCATAGTCGAGCCGCTTTCCGCCATGGTGCGCATGCCCTCGCCCGCAGGCATGGGGGTGCGCCCGGAAAGCCGCGTGATCACGACCGACTGGCTGATTCCCGGCAGCGTGTATTCCTGGCGAAGCGCCGCCGCGGCACCGCAAAAGCTCGACACGCCGGGCACCACCTCGTAGTCCACGCCGCGCGCGTCGAGCGCGTCCATCTGCTCCTGGATGGCGCCGTACAGGCACGGGTCGCCCGTGTGCAGGCGCACCACTTCCTCGCCCCGCGCATCTGCCGCGCACATCACGTCGAGCACTTCCTCCAAGGTCATGTGCGCGCTGTCGTAGACGACGCAGGATTCCTTGCACTCGGCGAGCAGCTCGGGGTTCACAAGGCTCCCCGCCCAAACGACCACGTCGGCCGCGCGCAGAAGACGAGCCCCGCGCAGCGTGATAAGGTCGGCGGCGCCCGAGCCTGCGCCAACGATATGAATCATCCGAGCCTTCCCTTCCCGTTTCTCATCGCAACCGTTTACGCCGCCATTCGCGCAGCGGGCAAAACACGGCGCCCGAAGCGGCAATCGGCGCAAATACGCAGGCAGGAGGCGCAATGCCGCCCGCCCTGGCTTTGACACGTTCACAAGTGCCCACTATCATAGTAAAAGATTCGGCAACGAGCATATGACAATCGGATAAAAGGAAATGACCGGCGCGGCGTCCGCACAGCCCGCGCTGGCTTGCGGAGGGAACCAGGTGGGAATCCTGGGCAAGGGACATTACTGTATAGGACGCGCGGGCGAACCGCCTCGCGCCCCAAGCCAGACTGCTTCGCCTTTTCCTCACGGCATCGCCGTGGCGTTAGCTCCTTGTGAACCCCGAGGGGTGCGCTTTTCTTTCGCTTGTGCCGACAAGCAACTGTCGCCGGGGGACCGGCAAACCGAGGAAAGGAAAAACCATGTCCGACCAGATGTCACGCCGCAGCTTCATGGGCGCCGCAGCAACCGGAGCCGTCGCGCTCGCCGGAATCACGCTCGCGGGCTGCTCCAGCACCTCCGCAAGTTCCGAGAAATCGAGCGAAAAGGAGAAGGCCGTGAAGCCGGTCATCCTCGTCACGAGCTTCGGCACGAGCTACAACGACTCGCGCCACATCACCATCGGCGCCATCGAAGACGCTATCCGCGAGAAGTACTGGCAGGACTACGACATCCGCCGCGCCTTCACCGCGCAGATCATCATCGACAAGCTGAAGAAGCGCGACGGCATCACGATCGACAACATGACCGAGGCGCTCGACCGCTGCGTGAAAGACGGCGTGAAGGAAATCGTCGTGCAGCCGACGCATCTCATGGGTGGCCTGGAATACACCGACGTGAAAGACGAGCTCGACAAGTACGCCGACAAGTTCGACAAAATCTCGCTCGGCGACCCGCTGCTCACCTCCGACGATGACTACAAGAAGGTGGCCGCAGCCATTAAGGAGAACATGGCGTCCTTCGACGACGGCAAGACGGCGCTGTGCCTCATGGGCCACGGCACCGAAGCCGATTCCAACGCCGACTATGCCAAGATGCAGGAAGTGTTCAAGAACGAGGGCTTGACGCAGTTCTTCGTCGGCACCGTCGAGGCTGAACCGACCTGCGAGGATGTTATCGCCGCCGCGAGCGCCGCAGGCTACAAGAAGGCCGTGCTCGCGCCGTTCATGGTGGTCGCGGGCGACCACGCGAACAACGACATGGCAGACGAGACCGACCCCGACAGCTGGGCTGCGAAGTTCGTGGCCGCCGGCTTCGAAGTGACGTGCCTGCTCCAGGGTCTGGGACAGAACGTCGCGGTCGACGACATCTACGTCTCGCACGTGGACGACGCCATCGCCAAGCTGTAAACTCGCCGCGCACGGGAGCGCCGGTCGCGTCCCCGTGCAACGGGCATGCGCCTTTCCCCGACGACGACGCATGCCCGTTGCATTCGCATCCCGCCCGCCCACCGCACGGCGCGGGCGGTCGAAGCGATTGAAAGGAACCCCTCCATGTTGAAGAAAACCCTCGTCTTCGCCCTGTCGGCGGCGCTTTTCGCGTTCTCGCTCGCCGGCTGCGGCGGAAATTCAATCGACAGCGCAAAGGCAAGCGATGCCGATTCCCAGGAAAAGACCGAACAGGCGGCCGATGCGCCCGAGGGCGCAAGCGCTGCCCCCATTACCGCCGACAAGGTGGCCGACGGCACCTATCCGATCACCGTCGATTCCAGCTCGAACATGTTCAGGATTGTGGACGCCCAGCTCATCGTGGAAAACGGCTCCATGCACTGCGTGATGACGCTTTCCGGCACGGGCTACGGCAAGCTCTTCATGGGCACGGGCGACGAGGCTGCCGCCGCGAGCGAGGCCGACTTCATCCCCTATGTGGAAAACGCGGAAGGCAAGTACACCTACGACGTGCCCGTTGATGCGCTCGACGAGGACACCGCCTGTGCCGCGTGGAGTATTAGAAAAGAGCAGTGGTACGACCGCACGCTTGTGTTCGAATCCGCCGGCGTCGATCTGCGCGCCGACGCACTGAAGTAACGCCATGCGGTCGATTCTTCCCAAGGGGGAAAACAGGAAGCGCCGCAGCATCGCGGCGCGCGCGATCGTCTGCGTTCTCGTCGCCCTGCTCGCGCTTTCCTTCGCGGGGTGCAGTGCGAGCCCGAACACGACCGGTGGCACGGCGGGCTCTCAGGAATACACTGTGAATGTCTCGCTTTCCGGCGGGTCAGGGCGCGCAAGCATCGCCTCACCCACCACAATTGTGAAGGATGGCGACACCTACACCGCGACCATCACCTGGTCGAGTTCGAACTACGACAAGATGACCGTCGACGGCGTGGACTACGCGCCCGTAAACGACGGCGGCAACTCCACGTTCGAGATACCCGTCACGCTCGACGAGGACATCGCCGTGTCGGCCGAGACCGTCGCCATGTCGACGCCGCACACCATCGACTACGCGATCCACTTCGACTCATCCACCATGAAGAAGAAATCGGGCGACGAAGCAAGCGGCGGCTCCCCTGCGGGAACGGCTTCAAGCGCCGCAGCCGACTTCCACAACGCCGATTTGGGCTGTGGCTGGGAGCCAACAGGGGCGCTTCAGCTTGAATACGCCGAGCACTTCACTGTCGACGAGTTCGAAGGCGGTCTGCGGCTTATCTGCGTTTCGAATGGGGAACGTTTCCTCGTGGTGCCGCAAGATGCGAAGGTACCTGATGGGTTGAGCTCCGACATCGCGGTCATAAGGCGCCCTGCCGACAAGGTGTACCTCGTGTCGTCGGCGACGATGTGCCTGGTCGACGCGCTCGATGCGAACGACAATATCATCATGTCGGGCACGAAGGCCGACGATTGCTCGGTCGCGGGCTTCAAAAGCGCACTCGAAAGTGGGGCGATCGCCTACGGCGGCAAGTACAGCGCGCCCGACTACGAGCGAATATCGGCCTCGGGCTGCACGCTCGCCATCGAGAACACCATGATCAACCACACGCCCGATGTGAAGGAAAAGCTGCAGAAGCTCGGGCTCGTCGTGCTCACCGAACAGTCGTCGAGCGAGCCCGAAGCACTCGGGCGCGTCGAGTGGATTAAGCTTTTCGGCGTCCTATTCGACAAGGAAGACGAGGCCGCGCACCTGTTCAACGAGCAGAAGGCCCGCGTCGAGCAAACGTCGAGGCTCGCGTCGTCAGGTAAAACCGTGGCGTATTTCTACATTAACTCGAACGGGGCCGCCGTCACGCGGCGGGCGGGCGACTACGTGGCGCAGATGATCGAGCTTGCAGGCGGCAGCTATGCGCTCGATGACGCGCAGACGGCGTCGACGTCAGGTTCGTCAGTAACGCTCGAAATGGAGCGCTTCTACGCGACGGCGAAGGATGCCGACCTCATCGTCTACAACGGCACCATCGACGAATCGGTTGCCACCTTGAACGACTTCGTAGGCAAAAACGCGCTATTGTCGCAGTTCAAAGCCGTGAAGAACGGCAACGTCTGGGTCACAAGCACCGACATGTACCAGCAGATGACTTCTACCGCCGACATTATCGACGAGCTGCACGGGGCGTTCACCGGCGATGACGCGAGCGACTTCCATTATCTGAGGAAGCTCGGTTAGCGCCATGAGAAGCCGGTTTTCCATGGCATACGACGAATCGGGGCGCGCCGCGCGGTATCGCGCCGTGACGACGCTGCTCGCTGTTGCCCTCATCGTGCTCGTCGGGGCCAACCTGTGCATCGGGAGCGTGCTCGTGCCCGCAGACCACATCCCCGGCATCCTTTCAGGCGGCGCGGCCAATTCCATGGAAAGCCAGGTCATCTGGGAGATTCGCCTGCCGCGCGTGCTTTCAGCCGTGCTTCTCGGCGGGGCACTTTCGCTCTCCGGGTTCCTGCTGCAGACGTTTTTCAACAACCCCATCGCCGACCCGTTCATCTTGGGCGTCTCCTCGGGCGCAAAGTTCATCGTCGCGCTTACGATGATCGTACTTCTAGGCGCGAACCAGGCCATGTCCTCGCCGGCCATGGTGGCCGCAGCGTTTCTGGGCTCCCTTATCACCATCGGCTTCGTGCTCCTCATCGCACGGCGCATAAGTTCCATGGCCATGCTCATCGTGGCGGGCGTCATGGTGGGATACATCTGCTCGGCGGCGACGAACTTCCTCATCGCCTTCGCCGACGACCAGTCCATCGTGAACCTGCACAACTGGTCTTTGGGTAGCTTCTCGGGTTCGAGCTGGGACGACATCGCGGTCATCGCGGTCGTGGTGATCACCGTGAGCGCATGCGTATTCGCGATATCGAAGCCCCTTTCCGCCTTCCAGCTGGGAGAAGCCTACGCGAAAAGCGCCGGCGTGAACGTCGAACGCTTCCGCGTGGTGCTCGTCCTTCTAGCGAGCATGCTCTCCGCCTGCGTGACCGCGTTCGCTGGTCCGGTGTCGTTCGTAGGCATCGCGGTTCCGCATCTCGTGAAGTCGGCGCTAAAGTCGTCGAAGCCCATCCGCGTGATTCCTGCGTGCTTCTTGGGAGGCGCCATCTTCTGCGCGGGCTGCGATTTGATCGCGCGCACGCTGTTCTCTCCCGTCGAGCTTTCCATCAGCGCCGTCACCGCCATCTTCGGCGCTCCGGTGGTTATCGCGCTCATGTTGAAGAAGCGGGTGAGGTAGATGGGGGAATTCGTGCCGCGGCCCAAAACGCTCGGAGGCGACATTCTATGCTTAGACAGTCCTGAGCTCGCACGAAAGCGCCAGAAGGCACTTTCGGCTCGTGCGGAACTGCGCGCGGAACGCCTCCTCCGAGCGGAGCCGAACCTCGAAACTCCGGTCGAAACGCAGGCTGACGGAGCGCCGCTTTTCCGCATAAGCGACCTGTCGGCGGGCTACGACAAGAAGGTCGTAGTAGAAGGCGTCGATCTGGAGGTTCGCGCGGGCGACGTCGTGGCACTCATCGGGCCGAACGGCTCGGGCAAGTCGACCATCTTGAAAACCATCACACGCCATCTGGCACCGCTTGCCGGCGCGGTCGAGCTCGACGGGCGGGAGATTTCCCGATGGAAGACGGCGGAGTTCGCAAGGAACCTTGCCGTTATGCTGACAGATCGCCCCCGGACCGAGCTCCTCACCTGCCGCGATATCGTAGAGGCGGGAAGGCATCCCTACACCGGACGAATGGGCACACTCTCGCCCGACGACCATAGTCGGGTCGGCGAGGCCATGAAAACCGCACATGTGGAAGAGCTCGCCGAGCGCGACTTCATGCAGATAAGCGACGGGCAACGCCAGCGCGTCATGCTCGCACGCGCCATCGCGCAGGATCCGCGTGTGCTCGTGCTCGACGAGCCCACGTCGTATCTCGATATCCGCTACCAGATCGACCTGCTGCGAATACTTCGCCACCTTGCGAAATCGCGGAATGTGGCTGTCATCATGTCCATCCACGAACTCGAGCTCGCGCAGAAAAGCGCCGACAAGGTGATTTGCGTGAAGGACGGCCGGGTCTTCCGCGCCGGCGTACCTGAGGACATATTCACGCGCGAGACGATTGGCGAGCTCTACGGCCTTCAGCATGGCACCTTCAACGAGCGCTTCGGCAGCGTGGAAATTGGACACCCGCACGGCGATGCGCACACGTTCGTCATCGCCGGCGCAGGTACGGGGTCGGCTGTGTTTCGCCAGCTCATCCGGCAGGGCAAGGCGTTCTACACGGGCGTTCTGCACGAAGGGGACATCGACTGCGAGCTCGCGCGCGACCTGGCGGCGGAATGCGTGGCCGAGCGCGCCTTCGAGCCGATCGGGGATAGAACCATAGCCCGCGCCAAAGAGCTCCTCGTCCACTGCGCGCGCCTTATCGTGTGTCCCGCCGCCTTCGGCACCATAAACGCCCGCAACGCAGAGCTCGTCGAGTTCGCACGCTCGCACGGTATCGAGGTCATGCGAGCGTGCGAAGGCGCATCGGAGGATTCCCAATTGGGGTGGAAAGGATAAACTGGACTTTCTTTTAAGGATCCTCAGGCTACAGCTCCTACGCCGGCGAGGTCTACAAGGCGCCGGAAAACCTCGTAAACAAGAATTTCCACGCCGACGAGCCCAACCTGCTGTGGCTCACCGACATCACCGAGTTCAGGCTCCCGGGCGGCGAGAAGGTCTACCTGAGCCCGGTCATCGACTGCTTCGGCGGGATGCTCGTCGCCTGGTCGATCGGGCTGCACCCCGACAAGCGCCTCGCGAACTCGAGCCTGCGCCTAATCCAAGCGAGATTCCAGACTCGACAGGCCATTGAGAGTCAGGTCGTTGGCGACCTCCGAGACGCGCTCGATAGGAACCGAGCCGTCAGACAGCGCCCATGTGCGATAGATTCCGATAATACCCGACAGCAAAAACGCCAGATAGTAGTCGAACATCTCGTCCTTGAGACCGTGGGGCAGCAGATCGCGCTCGGCAATCTCGTGCTCGAGCGGCGCACGAAGACGAGCCATAAAATCATCGAGCGGAATGTTCTCGATCAGCTGACGATTGAGCACGAGGTTATTGCAAAGTGCCTCGTTGATGGTCTTAAAGAAGGTAGCCGCCGCTCCAAGGGCGCGCTCGTTGGGGTCACTGCCCATAGTGGAAAGCGTCTTTTCGACCGAGTCGACGATCATCTCGACCACATCGGCGGCGATGGCATCGAGCAGGCCGTCGACCGTGCCAAAGTGCACGTAGAAGGTCTTGCGATCGACATTTGCCTCACGCGCGATGGCACTCACGGTAATATCGGCAAGCGGTTTATCCATCAGCAGGCGCTCAAACGCAGAAAGGATGGCATTGCGGCTGCGAACGATGCGGCGGTCGAGGCGCGGTTTGCTGGTGTCCATGGACGTGTCCCTTCGGAATGTGAGCATTCATCAACAGATGAGAGATAATCTACGTAAGAGGATTATCCCCCATACAGCTCAAATATGCCCCGCATCATGAAGAACGCACGACTGCCCTACCGCGACTTAGGGTGCTTCTTCTTATTGAGCGCCGACGGAGATACGCGGATACCGTCGCCCGTCTGGCGCACATAGGCTTTATGAGCCGGCTTAGCGGTCCCAGAAGCCTTCTGAGCGTGCTTCCTGGGATCAACGGTAACAGCATTCGTGGGGTGCGGCTTAGTGGGCGCAGAGGGCGTCTGAGGCGTACGGCCGAGCTTGCGCATCACGCGATCCCAGCGCGCATGGATGCTCTCGTTGTGGGCGCTCTTAAGGCCCAGCAGGGGCGCAGCCAAAATGGTCGGCGCGATAAACGTAATGAGACGCCACAGCAGATAGCCGGCGGTCGAAGCCGACCCAAAGAAATGACCCAAGAACAAAGCAAAGCCGCCCTCAGCGCCACCAGTTCCACCGGGCAAGGGAACCGCAGAGCTCAGCAGCTGGACAAAGGCGCTCGCGGCCATGACCGAGAAAAAGTCGACCTCGTGGTGGCCAAAGGCGAGCATCAGAAAATACGGCACCAGATAGAAAAACGCGAGCTGCAGCATGGTGATAAACACGGTGAGCAGCATGGAAGAAAAATGTCCGGCCGAAAGCTTGAACTTCTCGGAGAAGGAGTAGATCTCGCCATCGACAAACGAGCGCCATCCATCGATCTTAGTGGCCGAGACACCTATGCGCTCGAGCCAATTGATGATGCAATGGGCGACGCGCGTGACGGTCTTAGGCATGAGCGCGACGGCGAAGATGCCGAGCAGGATGCAGCAGTGACCGCCAAAACTAAAGACGCACAGCAGCGTCATGTCGCCATAGCGCTCGGCAAAAAACGGCATGCGAGCAAGCAATAGGATAGCGCCCCAGGCAACGAGGCCAAACTGATACACAATAAATCGGGTGAACTGCGTGGCACCCGCTTCGCCCACGTTTTGGCCCGCTTTGGTCAGGCGGTAGATCTGGGCAGGCGTAGAGCCCATCATCATGGGCGTCAGGTTGCCAAAGAAGATGCCACTCGCCTCGACCGAGATCAGGTCGCGAATGCCGACGGGTGAATTGGGGTCGAGCCAGACGGCGATCGCATAGGCCACAATGCCAAAGAACAGATACATAAACATGCAAAGACACGCGACAACGAGCCAGGGCGCCTGGACGCTCGACATAGCAGCCCAGAACTGCCCCATCTGCCCGGTTACCACCAGATAGACGATATAACCCACCAGCACAACGCCGATAAAGATTGCGCCGCGGCGTGCGCTCTTATTGTCATCGCCGCCCGAGGCCTCAACCTCGACCTGGGGCTTGGACGTATGCTGAGAGGACTCCGTCATGAGACTCCTTCTAACAGTCAAAATATCTTGGTTATTGTACCCGTAAGGGCCATAAGCAGAACGCAAAGCTCTTGTTCAAACGGGAATGACAGACAGTTGTTTGATAATAAAAAACCCGGCCTTCCGTGGAAAGACCGGGTATCAGATGCGTGGTAGCCCGTACCAGATTCGAACTGGTGATCTCCGCCTTGAGAGGGCGGCGTCCTAAACCGCTAGACGAACGGGCCATAGGCCTCGGCAGAAAAGAAGTGGTAGCCCGTACCAGATTCGAACTGGTGATCTCCGCCTTGAGAGGGCGGCGTCCTAAACCGCTAGACGAACGGGCCACATGACATCTGCACTGCCGTGCTACGAGGAAATATATTACGGGACAAAAAACATCAGCGCAAGAAGAAATTCCAAATTGCCGAAAAATTGTCGACAGGTTATGGAACGCGCAGGTCAACTAATTAGCTAATTCAAGTTGAGATGAACCAAAAGGGCTTCGCGGTTGTTGGGGATGTTGTCCTCGATCACGGCGTCGAGGGCGGCGTTGAGAAGCTGTCCCAGCTCCGGCCCCGGCTTGACGCCGGCGCGAATCAGGTCGCCGCCGTTGATGGCAAGCATCTTGAGCGTATAAGGCTCCCCCGCCTGCAGCAAATCGTGGGCGAGCGTACGCATCTCCTCGATCGTCTCGACGTAATAGAAGCACGAGGGCGCCTTGCCGAGCGTGTCGGCACGCTTAAGGTCCATGAGCTCGTCCATCAGACGCGGCGTATCGACACCCTCGCCCGAAAGCGCGCGCATCATATTGAGCAGGCAGGAGCGCTCGGGACGCAGCGGCTTGTCATGGTATTTGATCAGCAGGCACACATCGCGCACCAAATCGTGCGAGAGCGCTAGGCGATCCATGATGACGCGCGCCTTCTTGGCGCCGAGCTCGGGATGACCATAGAAGTGTCCGCTGCCGTCGTGATCGACCGTTAAGCACTCGGGTTTGGAAACGTCGTGCAAAAACGCCGCCCACATAAGGCTCGACGAGGGCGCGACGCCGTCGCACAGCGCCAGCTCCCCTGCCACCGTCAGCACGCGGGCGATATGCTCGTAGACGTTAAACGCATGATAGACACTGCGCTGATCAAACCCGCGAGCGGACGCGAGCTCGGGCACGGCGGCGCAAACAAGCTCGGGGTAGCGCAGCATCGCGTCTCCCCCGTGGCCCGTCGAAAGGATGCCCTCGAGCTCAATGCCCACGCGCTCGCGCGCCACGGCATCGAGCAGCGGCGCGCACTCGGCAAGTGCCTGTTTGGTCCTAGGCTCGATCATAAAATCCAGACGGCAGGCAAAACGCACCGCGCGCAGCATGCGAAGCGCGTCCTCGTTAAAACGACGCTTGGGATCTCCAACAGCGCGGATGAGCTTACGCTTCAGGTCGCCCTGGCCATCGTAGCGGTCGACAAGACCGCGCTCGGGATGCCAGGCCATAGCGTTAACGGTAAAGTCACGACGCGCCAGATCGTCCTCAAGCGACGCCGCACGCTCCACGCTCTGGGGATGACGACCGTCGGTATAAAAACCATCCAGGCGGTACGTGGTGACCTCAATACGCTCGCCATCGCAAATAGCCGTGATGCCGCCAAATTTGATGCCCGACTCAACCACGGCAATATCAGCCGCCTCGAGCGCCGCTTTGGACTCCTGCCACAGGCCGCTGCAGCACATGTCAACATCGTGGCTGGGGCGCCCCATCAGGGCATCACGTACCCAACCGCCCACGTACCAAGCCTCAAGACCGGCTGCCTCAAGCGCACGCAGGACACGGATGGAGGCATCGGTCGGCTTCGTACCGTTGAGCGAAACATTGCACATGCCTATGGCCTCCTGCGACTATCAAATTGGCTATCGATTGCGTCTGCAAGAAGTCTAACAAGAAACGGCCTCCACTGCACACGCAAGTCCGATAAACAAAAACGCATCCGTCCTGGTCTGAGACGGATGCGAAATAATCGAACTATTCAGGCAAGGTGCCGGAACTAGCAGACCTGACGAATGGCGATACCCTTCTGATACTCATCGACCTTGGCAAAGTCGCCCAGACCAGGGCACTCGACCACGTTGGCGCCGGTGGCCATCGAGAGGCGCAGGGCGTCCTCGACGCGCTCGGGGGCGTCGTGCCACACGGACAGGAAGGCGGCCAGCGAAGAGTCACCGGCGCAGACGGTCGACAGCAGCTTGACCTCAAAGGTACGGTTGGCAAACCAGATGTGCTCGCCGTTGGAGAAGTACGCTCCAGCGCCACCCAGGGTCAGCAGCACGTTCTTGGCGCCCTTGGCATGAAGCTCGGCCATAGCGCCCTTGACGGACTCGTCGTCGCCACCGCTCACCTTAATGCCAAAGATGTCGAGCAGCTCGTCGTCGTTAGGCTTAATGAGCAACGGCTCCATAGCAATGAGGTCGGCCAGCTGATGGCTCGAGATATCGAGCACGAACTCGGCGCCCTTCGCCTTCACGCGACGCAGGACCTCTGCCAGAAAGCCCTCGGAGGTGTTGGGGGGCAACGAGCCGCTGATAACCAGGCAGGTCATGTCGTCAAGCGAATCGATGAGCTCAAACATCTCTTGCTCGTTGGCTTCGTTAATGGCGGCACCGGCATTAACCATGTTGTACTCGGTGTCGGGACCGGCGTTGAGGAACACGTTGACACGCGTGATACCGTCAGTCCACACAGGCTTGACGGGCACGCCAAGGGCCTCGGCGCCCTTAACGATGAACTCGCCCGAGAAGCCGGCGAAGAATCCAAGGATCGTGGTGTCGACGCCGTAGTGGTCGAGCGTAAACGAAACGTTGAGACCCTTGCCGTTGGGGGTGTAGACAGCGTTACGGGTGCGGGTAACGGTGTTGGCGGACAAGCCATCGCAGGAGATGTTGTAGTCAATAGCGGGATTTGCAGTAAGCGTGTAAATCATGAATGTTCCTTTCACGAAGCAACGTGTTAATGAAAGTATATTCCACGCTTCGGCAAAAGGCTACAACAACTCGGTGAACGGTGTGGAACGCGTGAAGCGCGGCTCCGAGGTTCGAGTGGGACAAAAAACGGCGCCCCGGTCGAAACCGGGACGCCGTATGCGCACGAGTTTGTCGTGTTTCGCTTACTTGCGATCGAGCTTGCGAACGGCAACGCGCTTGCTGTACTCGTCGACGTGACCAAAGTCGCCGATGCCGACGGACTCAGCAACGTTGGCGCCGGTGGCCATAGCGAGCTTCATGGCCTCCTCGACGTTGTCGCGATCCCTGTACCACTTGTGCAGGAACGCAGCGAGGGTGCAGTCGCCGGCGCAGACGGAAGAGACAAGCTTGATGTTGAACTCACGCTTGGCATACCAGATGTCCTCGCCGTTGGAGAAGTAAGCGTCACCGCGGCTACCACGGGTGAGCAGCACGTTCTGGACGCCGGCCTCGTGAGCCAGCTTCATGGCAACGCGGACCTCGTCGTCGGTGTCGACCGGCACGCCGAAGATAGCCTTCATCTCGTGATGGTTCGGCTTAATGAGCAGCGGCTTCTTGTGAGCGAGCTCCTTGAGCTTGTCGGAGGACAGGTCCAGGACGACGTCGGCGCCACGGGCCTGAGCGTGCTCCATGACCTGAGCCAGGAAGTCGGGCGTAGCTTTGGGAGGCACGGAGCCGGAGACGATCAGGCACTCAAGGTCGCCCGCGGTGTCCAGGATGTTGTAGAGCTCCTCCTGATGCTGCGGCGTGATCGGAGCACCGGGGTTCAGGATGCCGTACTCGTGCTGGCCATCGTTGACGTAGGTGTTGATGCGCGTGATACCGTCGGTCCAGACCGGGCGGCAGAGGCAACCCAGGTTCATGACCTCCTCGACGATGAACTTGCCCGTGAAGCCGGCGAAGAAACCGAGCGCGACGGTGTCGACGCCCATCTTCTTAAAGGCGAAGGACACGTCGAGGCCCTTGCCGTTAGCCGTGTAGCTGGCCGAGCCGGTGCGGACGTTCTCATCGGGCTCGAGCGGAGAGCTCGAAACCGTCATGTCGACAGCCGGGTTAGCGGTTAGCGTGTAGAACATTTACAGTACCCCCTGTATATGTGAGGGCCGCGTGGCCGGCCCATTCCAACCACGCGGTTACCTCTGATACCAAATTAGCGAGCTGCGGACTCGAGCAGTGCCTTGACCTCGGCAGCGGTGTTGCAGGCGAGCGCCTTCTCGGCGAGCTCGTCGCACTCGGCCTTGGTCCACTGGCTGATGGTCTTGCGGGCGCGCAGGATGGACGGAGCGCTCATCGAGAACTCCTCCAGGCCCCAGCTGATCAGCAGCGGCTCGAGCAACGGATCGGCAGCGGCCTCGCCGCACATACCGACCATGATGCCGGCCTTCACGCCGCTCTCGATGATGTTCTTGAGCGAGCGGAGCACGGCGGGATAGTAAACCTGGTACAGGTTGGAGATGGTGTCGTTGCCACGGTCGGCGCACATGGTGTAGCCGATCAGGTCGTTGGTGCCGATAGAGAAGAAGTCGGCGACCTCGGCCAGGCGGTCAGCGAGCAGCGAGGCGGCAGGCGTCTCGACCATGATGCCAACCTCGATGTTCTCGTTGAACTTGCGACCCTCTTCGGTCAGCTCGGCCTTGCACTGCTCGACGAGCTCCTTGACAGCCAAGACTTCCTCGACGCAGGTGACGAGCGGGATCATGATCTTGACGTCACCGAAGGCGCTGGCGCGCAGCAGGGCGCGGAGCTGGACCTTGTACTGGTCGGGGTTGGCCAGGCAGTAACGCACGGCGCGGAAGCCCATGAAGGGGTTCTCTTCCTTGACCATGTGCAGGTACGGAATCTCCTTGTCGCCACCCACATCGAGCGTGCGGATGATGACCGGAGCGCCCTTGAGCGCGCTGGCGACCTTACGGTAGGCGTTGAACTGCTCCTCCTCGGAAGGAAGCTCAGCAGAGTCCATGAACAGGAACTCGGAACGGAACAGGCCGATAGCCTCGGCGTCGTGATCGAGCGCGTTGGGCACGTCATCGGGGTTGCCGATGTTGCAGGCAATGATCTTCTTGATGCCATCGGCAGTCACAGAAGGCTTGCCGCGGAAGGCCTCGAGGGCTGCCTTCTCGGCAGCGAAGGCCTCGGCCTTGGCGGTGTAGGCAGCGAGCGTCTCCTCGTCGGGATCGGCCTCGACAACGCCCTTGCCACCGTCGACGACGACAGTCATGCCGTTGCGCAGTGCGGTGCAGCTGTTGGCAACCGAAAGGACGGCCGGGATCTCGAGGGCACGCGCGATGATCGCGGAGTGCGACGTGCGGCCACCGGTCTCGGTGACGATACCGGCAACGTGGGCCTTATCGATCGTGGCGGTCATGGACGGCGTAAGGTCGTGCACGACAACGACGGTGTTCTCGGGCAGGACGGAGAGGTCGACGACCTCCTTGCCCAGCAGCTCGGCCAGAATACCGGTGCGGATGTCGGCGATGTCGGCCGCGCGCAGACGGAACATCTCGTCGTCCATGGACAGGAACATGTTCTCGAACATGGTCGAGGTGTCCATGAGCGCCTGCTCGGCGCAGGTGCCACCGTCAATGGCGGCGTTGATAGCGTCGGTCATGCCCGGGTCCTGAGCCAGGACAATGTGTCCGCTCATGATCTCGGCCTCGGCCTCGCCCACCGTCTCCTTCATGTGGTCGGCCTGAGCCTGGGTCTTCTCGCAGAAGACCGAAAGAGCGGTCTGATAGCGCTCCTTCTCTGCTGCCGAATCAGCGACCTCGTGCGGTTCAAACGTCAAGTCGGGATCGACGGCGACCATAACGGTGCCGATTCCGATGCCCTCGGATGCGTTGACTCCCTGATACATTCCCATTCCTCTCTCCGTGCCATGTGATAAAGCGTTTTGCCATATCCATGACAAAAGAGCGCAGCTACCTTGATACAGGTCACTGCGCCCCCAAGTATGAACTTAATTGTTCAACATGCGACCCGTTTGAGTTCTACTCGCCAAGACCGCTCTTGATGAGCTCGATGGCAGCAGCCAGAGCCTCGGCCTCGTCGGCGCCGTCGCACTTGACCTCGACCTCGGTACCGCAGGGGATACCAGCAGCCATGAGGGCCATCGGGGACTTGCCGTTGACCTCCTTCTCGGGGGTGACGACCGTCACGTCGCAGGCGTACTTGCCCATGGTGGAGGCGAAGAGGCCAGCCGGACGCATGTGAAGACCCTGCGGATTGACGAGGGTAGCCTTCTCAGAAACCATAATTGACTCCTTTTTTGTGTTTAACCCCTGTCGTGTATGCGGCAGGAGTCAGATTCACGACGTTGTTTATATTAACTCACATCAAACGGTTTTTCATTGTGTTTCGCACGAATTGTTGGACAGATGTCGTTCCTGTACGTTCGCCTGCCGGGCGGGGCGGTTAAGTTTGCTGCTCTACAGTCCTGCGCAAGACGGAAAGCACATTAAGTGCTTTCCTTTGCGTGCGGAACTCGCGACAAACTTAACCGCCCCGCCCGGCAGGCAAGCTGCGGAAACTCGGTCGGTCCAGAGCAATATCGTGCGAACGGAATTCTGGCTAATTTTTTGTTCGCCTGGTTGATCTAGTTGATGGAGCCTATCTATACCCTCTTGTGGACTGAGGACTGTCCCAAACTGCCGGCAGAGACGATATGAGCAGGACATAAAACATTG